>ONJG01000015.1 GCA_900318105.1 uncultured Eubacteriales bacterium | reverse complement strand
GTTGACCTGAACTTTGCCATTGTCGTCAACCCATACTACTCTGAAAGTAACTCCTCTTTCAGGCTCAACGAGTCTCTCAAGAAGTGCGTTTGCTTCATACTCAGGATGTTTTTCAACAACCGGTGCAAGAGAAGTAAGTACTTCTTCTACAGTCTGGTGAAACTCAACCTCTCCCGGGTTGTTGGCTTTGCACTGCTCGATGACTCTTTCTACATAATTTGCCATTGGTATCACTCTCCTTATAATAAAGCTTTATTATCGGTACGGGCATCCTTTCGCCCGCAAATAAATTTTAACATTTAGAGGTTAAAAGTCAATGATTTAACACATTCAGAATGTGTTAATTCTGTGTTGTTATTCGGGCGGTAATTTCCGGCTGTTTGTGTTAAAATTAAATAACTATGCATACCAATCTAAACAGTGAACAAATCAAGGCCGTAAGGCAGACAGAAGGACCTGTCCTGATACTCGCGGGAGCAGGCTCGGGAAAGACCGCCACCATGACGCACAGAATTGCCCATATGGTGGAGCAGGGTATAGATCCCCATAACATACTGGCCGTAACTTTTACCAATAAAGCGGCAGCCGAGATGAGGAGCAGGGTCGAAGCCCTCGCTTCTGATACGCGTGGCATGTGGATTATGACATTCCACGCCATGTGCCTTCGCATACTCAGATATTCGTGCGAGAGCCTTGGCTACAAGCCGGGATTTACGGTCTATGATGAGACGGACAAAAAGTCTCTGCTCAAGAGAATAGTCAAGGAACTTGAACTTGATGACAAGATGACTCCGCCGGCTCTTCTCGGTGCGATAATCAGCAAGTGCAAGGAAAGAGAGGAGGATCCGGACGACTTTCTGGCTGCGAGCGCGGGGCTTCCTAGAGATAAGGACATATATGAGGCATACAGGAAGTACAACAGCGACCTCATGGCAGCCAATGCCATGGATTTTGATGATCTGCTTTTAAATGCCGTCAGACTCTTCGAAAAAGAAAAGGGCGTGCTGGATTACTATGCCAATCGCTTCAGATACATCATGGTGGATGAGTATCAGGATACAAACCATCTGCAGTACAAGCTGATAAGCATGCTCGCATCCTCACATGGCAATCTCTGCGTCGTAGGTGATGACGATCAGTGCATATACCAGTGGAGGGGCGCCGACATAAGGAACATACTCGATTTCGAAAACGACTTCGGAAACGCTTTTACCGTAAGGCTTGAGCAGAATTACAGATCGGACGGAAACATCCTCAGGCTCGCCAATTCAGTTATAAAGAACAACAAAGAGAGAAAACAGAAAGCTCTCTGGACGGACAGAAGCGACGGAGAGAAGATCACATACAGGAGATTTGACGACGAAAAGCAGGAGGCCTACTGGATAGGCTCCGAAATTGAGCGCCTCAGAGACGAGGGATACAGCTACAAGGACTTCGCCATTCTCTACAGAAAGAATGCCCAGTCCAGGAGCTTTGAGGAAAAGTTCAGCTTCAGAGGCCTTCCGTACAGGGTTCTTGCGGGTCAGAGGTTCTATGACAGAAAAGAGATCAAGGACGTCATGGCGTATCTCAGGCTCATAGAAAATCCTGAGGACAATATATCCATGCTCAGGGTTATAAACGAGCCGAGGCGGGGTATAGGAGGAAAGACCCTGGCTGCCATTGAGGAATATGCCAATGCATATGATGAGAGCATATACGAGGCGCTTTGCGAGGACGAGCTGATATCCGGGTTCGGCCCGAAGGTAAAGCAGGCAATTACGGAATTCACCGGTATGCTGCAGGATATAAGGGCGGAACGCGAAAACCTGACATTATCCGATATATACGACAACATACTCAACCGCTCCGGATATCTCAGGGCACTCGAGGATGCGGGTACTGTAGAAGCAGACGGACGAATCGAAAACATAATGGAGTTCAAATCGGTTATCTCGGAGTTCGAGGAGGGGCTTGCTGACGGAAGAGTCGCAGCAATGCAGGAAGAGATGCAGGCGGAAAGGCTCGCTCTTATGGGAGAGGGACTGGAGGCCGGCGAGACCACGGCGCTCGGAGCATTCCTCGAGCAGATAACACTGATGACGGATATAGACAATCACGATGCGAATGAGGACGCGGTCGTGCTGATGACCCTTCATTCGGCCAAGGGTCTTGAGTTTCCGGTGGTGTTTATGCCGGGCATGGAAAACGGAGTGTTCCCCGGCATCAACGCGTTTGATGAGGACCACAACATGGAGGAGGAGAGAAGACTCTGCTACGTCGGCATCACGCGCGCCATGAAGAAACTCTATCTAACGGGTGCAAGGACACGTATGCTCTACGGCAGGACCGATTACCAGACAGAGTCCGTCTTCCTCGATGAGATGGACAGGGACTGCATGGACGGAGACGATACCATAAACGAAAAAGTCGCTGTCGGAAGCGGCCTCAGGGGAGAGAGCTCATATACCGGAGAGTATTTCTTCGGCGGGCACAGCCACGGAACGATCGACGGTTACGAAGGAGCGCCTGCATCCAGGCCTTTTGATGCTCTCAGGGCTTCAAAAAAGGAGACCAGAGGCAAGGAAAAAATACAGCAGGAATTTGAGACAGGAGATATGCTGAGGCATCCGAAGTTCGGTGTCGGCATGCTTATAGAGCAGGATGAAAAAACAATGACCGTAATCTTTGATGATTTCGGTCAGAAAAAGCTCGGAAAGGGCTTTGTAAAGATGGAAAAACTGGACAGCTGAACGAAAGGACGGCACACATGGAAAATGATCTTAAAGAAATAGTCATACTCCATTCCAACGATATACACGGCCAGTTTGCCGGCAAGACAGATGAGCTTGGCAGGATGTGTCACAGCACAGCGCAGGTGGCGGGATATGTGAGCAGTAAAAAAGCCGAAAATCCCTGCACCTTTTACTGCATTGCCGGAGATGCATTTCAGGGCTCGCTGATAGACAGCGAATTCCTGGGACTTTCCACCATAGACATACTGAATATGTCGAATATCGACGTGATGGCACTGGGCAATCACGAGCTCGACTACGGAATTTCCCACATGATGTTTGTAGCCAAATTTGCGGAGTTTCCCATCATAAACGCAAACTTCAAAATGAAGACCAACGGAAGAAATCTGTTTAAACCCCAGCACCGTATCAGAAGAGACGGAATGGAATTTCTGTTCATAGGCCTGCTTACTCCGGACATAGTCGATCAGACCAGGGCCGAGGGGCTTGTTGGTTCATACGTGACTGTTGAGGACTCCAAGGCGGAGCTTGAAAAGATCGAAAAATGGGAATGGAAGATGGTTCCGGTGGACGAAGATCACTGCGAAAGAGACAAATTCGTAAGGGCGATGGTCGGCTCGTATGTATATGATATAGATGAAAAATACGGAAGCATTATCACGAGGTTCAGACGAGAACTTGATAATTACGGCAGAGGAAACACAACGGAGCTCGGTCAGGTCATAACGGATGCGTTTGCCGAAGCCCTGTGTTTCGATATCATGTTTACTGCCGCATCGAGCATCAGGTGCTATAAAATGGATATGACCGTGACGCACAGGGATATCAGGGAAGCATATCCGTATGACGGAAGTATTCACAGACTTAAGGTAAACGGACGCATGCTGGAGAATATGGTCAGGAGATTTCTCAGGGATGAGGTGCTGGACGACTGGAAGGATGCGTTCTTTCACACATCAAAGAACCTTAAAATCAAATATAACAGAACAACAAAGGAACTGAATCTCAGCTATCTCGGCAAGCCGGTCGAGGCGGACCAGGTATTTGTCATCGGCATGCAGGATTTCTATTATATAAATGCCAAAAACCTCGTGGATTACAGCTGCGAGGAACTGTCCGATATGGGCGGAAATATCACTGCCGCAGCGGATGCATTCGAGGTGCTGACAGAATACCTGAAAAAACACAGCGGCCTGGGCGGCCCTGTGGATGACAGAATCACCATAATCAGCTGAGCGTATCCGGAGGCCGGAGCATGAACATCGAAGAAAAGAAAAAAAGGATAGACGAACTCTCCGAGAGACTGAACGAAGCATCCAGGGCATACTATGCCGACGGAATCGAGATAATCTCAAATTTCGAATATGATGAGATGTACGACGAGCTGCTTGCCCTCGAGGACGAGACCGGATATATCAGGGACGACAGTCCGTCGATTAACGTCGGATATGAGACTGCGGCGGGACTTCCCAAGGTCGTGCATGAGTATAAAATGCTCTCGCTCAACAAGACCAAGGACAGGGATGAGCTTGCTGCCTGGCTCGGTGACAAGGAAGGACTGCTGTCGTGGAAGCTGGACGGACTTACCGTCGGAATAACATATGAAAACGGCAGGCTCGTGCAGGGTGTCACGCGGGGAAACGGCATCGAAGGTGAGCTCATAACCGCAAATGTGCTTGCGTGCCGCAATGTGCCGAGGACAATTCCGCACAAAGGAAGGGTCATCGTAAGAGGTGAAGCCGTAATCAGATATTCGGATTTCGAAAAGATAAACGAATCCATAGACGATACGGATGCCAGATACAAAAATCCGAGGAACCTGTGCAGCGGCAGCATACGCCAGCTCAACCCCGAGGTTACGGCGGAGAGGATGGTCAACTTCTATGCATTCACCCTGACTCTCTCCGAAGGATATGAGACAAAAAGCCGCAGGGAAAAAATGGAATGGCTTAAATCACAGGGCTTTGACATAGTCCATTATGAGATGGTGGATGCGGATAATCTCTTTGATGTGATAGATGAATACGAAAAATCAATCGCGAGCTTTGACATACCGTCGGACGGACTGGTGCTCACGCTTGAGGACGCAGAATACGCAGGCACCCTCGGGGAGACAGCCAAATATCCCAAGGATTCGATAGCCTTCAAATGGAGGGACCAGCAGGCGGAAACAGTGCTCAGGGAGATAGAATGGAGCCCGTCGCGCACCGGACTTCTTAACCCCGTGGCGATATTCGATCCGGTGGAGCTGGAGGGGACGACAGTCTCAAGGGCTTCGGTTCACAACATCAACATTATGGAAGAGCTCAGGCTCGGCATAGGGGACAGCATCAGGGTGTTCAAAGCAAACATGATCATCCCGCAGATAAGTGAAAACCTTACAAAAAGCGGCAATCTCGAGATACCGGGCAGCTGTCCGGTATGCGGAGGCGAGGCAAGGATTAGGGACGAGGACGGAACGAGAACCCTTCACTGTCTCAATCCGTTATGCATGGCCAAGCAGGTCAAGAAATTCGAACACTTCGTCTCAAGGGATGCCCTTAATATAGAGGGCTTGTCCGAGTCCGGGCTGTTAAAGCTGATCGGTGTGGGCGCGGTTTCCGAGTATGCAGACCTCTTCAAACTGGCGCGTCACAGGGAGGATATAGTAAAATTAGAGGGTTTTGGCGGTAAATCATTTGATAATCTCGTTGCTTCTGCAAAGAAAGCCTCGGATACAACACCGGCAAGACTGCTTTACGGACTTGGGGTGCCGGGCATAGGAGTTGCAAATTCCAATATGATAGCCAGGGCATGCCACAACAAATGGAGCGATATGGAGTCTCTGGATGAAGAGGCCTTAAAGGATATAGACGGCGTCGGGGATGTACTGGCCCGTGACTATGCAAAATTCTTTGCGGATGATGCAAACAGACAGACCGTGAAGGAGCTGCTCGAAGTTCTATCTCTTGATGAGAGCTATGAGGCGGCGGGAACGGCTCTTGAGGGAAAGACATTTGTAATAACCGGAAGCCTTGAGCATTATGCAAACAGAAAGGATCTGAAGGCTGAGATAGAGGCCGAGGGCGGCAGGGTCGCAGGCTCTGTGTCTGCAAATACGGATTATCTGATCACAAACGACCCGAACTCCGGCTCTTCAAAAAACAGGACGGCGCGGGAGCTCGGAGTTGAGATAATTACCGAGGATGAGGTCAGGAGCATGCTGGGGAAGTAAGATTCTTCGCTTCGCTCAGAATGACATAATTTGCAAAATGAGATAATTTGCAAAATGACAAAATTTGCAGATTGTCACAATTTTAAAAAGAAAGGAGGGTGGACCAATGGATAATACAAATCTTGCTTTCGATATGGATCAGGCTTATGACGAGACCATCGAAAAGATATTTGAACTCCTGGAGGATAAGAAATACTTCCATTGCAGGGATGAGCTTCTGAAACACAACGAAGTGGAAATCGCCGAAATGCTCGTTGACATAAGGCGTAAGTTTGACCTGCAGCGCATGGTGGTGCTTTTCAGGGCGCTCCCAAAGGACATCAGCGTGGATGTGTTTGCCGAGCTTTCAGTTGACGATCAGATTGATATCATAAACATCATCACGGATCCCGAGATCAAATATATTCTCGATGAGCTCGACTTCGACGATATGATCGACGTACTCGAAGAGCTTCCGTCAAATATCGTTGATAAGATATTGGACAAGACTCCGAAGAGCGAAAGAAGGCTGATTAACACCTTCCTTAAGTACAAGGAAGACTCCGCAGGCGCCCTGATGACGCCGGAGTACATCAACCTCAAAAAGACGGACACGGTCCGTGAGGCTCTGGAACATATCCAGAAGGTCGGCCTGGACAGGGAGACCATCTATACATGCTATGTGCTCGACCGCGGCCGCAAGCTCATAGGTGTTATCTCCCTGAGATCTCTCGTAATTGCACCGGATGATGCAATAGTGGGAGACCTTATGGTGGACGATCCGGTGGTGGCCCACGTTGATGATGACCAGGAGGAGGTATCGGATCTCTTTACCAGATACGGCTACCTCGCAATTCCGGTCGTGGATAACGAGTTCAGACTCGTGGGTATAGTCACGGTAGACGACATCCTCGATGTAATCGAAGAGGAGACAACCGAGGATATCGAGCGTATGGGAGGCGTTATCGATACTACGGACAGGGAGTACCTCGATATGTCCGTATGGCAGCATGTAAAAGCCAGGCTCCCTTGGCTCTTCCTGCTTATGTGTTCATATTTCATCACAGGCGGTATACTCACAAACTTCGAGCATGCGATGTCGGCAGTGATTTCGCTTGTAATATACATGCCGATGCTGATGGGAACAGGCGGAAACTCAGGCTCTCAGTCTTCGACGCTTGTTATCCGCGGTATGGCCACGGGAGAGATAGATCTCAGGGATTTTATTAAGGTAATGTGGAAGGAAATCAGAGTGGGTATTATAGTCGGTGTGTGCCTGAGCATTCTGAATTATTTCAGAATAGTATATCTGGACCACAACCCGCCCATGGTGGCCATTACGGTATGTGTCTCCATGATACTCATCGTCATCATAGCCAAACTGATAGGCTCAATGCTGCCTATGCTTGCCAAAAAAATAGGAATAGACCCTGCACTGATGGCAGGGCCTATGATGGCGTCTATCACTGATATGATTTCGCTGAGCACCTATTTCCTGATGGCAGGGCTCTTTCTGCACATTTAATTGAAGTGCAGGAGATTGCGTGCTCTCATCTCCACCGCCTCCGCTATGGCAAATACCACATCGAGGGACGGACCGTAAAACAACGCGCCGTGATTTGGAATGACGCATGCGTGGGTGTCCGAGAGCGTCTCGCATACTACGTGAGCCAGTTCATCGCTTCCTGCGGGAGCGGGGCGTGTCAGAAGGACGTCGCCTATCAGCTCCTTGAGGGAAGGCTCCTCGATTGCGAATCCTGCGTGGCAGGCCGCGAATACCGAAATGGCGTTTGAGTGCGTGTGGATTATCGCACTTGCATCGCTGAATTTCTCGTAGATTGCGGCATGCATGGGAGCTTCGCTGCTCGGCATACGCTGGTCTCCGTACTCAAGAGTGTGTATGTTGACTCTGACTATATCTTCAATCTTTATTTCGAAATAATCCATCGATGACGGGGTGATAAGCATCTCGTCATCGTTTAATTTTACGGAAAGATTGCCCCATGAACCGTAGGAGAGGTCCTTTCTGACCAGATCCTTGCCATATTCTATCAGCTGGTTTCTGAGGGCAAATTCATCCTCATCGAATCCCACAAAAGCAACGGAATCATCTTCGTTTCTCTTGGTGTAATCATTGAGAAAGCTGTTTCTGCTAACTGCGGCGTATTCAGGGCTCAGAGCCTTGGTGCCGCCGAGAATCAGGCCGTGATTTACGGCCTCGCATTGCTTTTCGGCAAGCTGGACTGCGGCAACGGTTTTTTTAAGGTTGTCGCATGCTGCAATCAGTCCGATGCCCCTGATGAGGCAGACTCCTGATTCATCCATGGCGGAAAGGATGTTGGCAGGCGAGGCATCGGGAATTATTTTAAGAGTTGCTCCGGATATCATGGCCATATCCTCCAGCGAAACCGGGATATCCTCTGCGCTCTCGGAAGCCTCGACGCTGTCGTAGGAGCAACCGAAAACTATGGCATTTATATCCTGCCTCTTTCTGAAAATCTCACCGAGATCGCCTGATTTGATATCACAGAGCTCATAGTAGTCTTCGGTGATATCGGAGAGGGGTTTATTGCCGCCCGTGGTCAGATAGGTGGCATCATCAAGCCTGAGTGCCATCTGACCGTACATCTTTTTAAATTTTCCGTGAAAGCCCTTAAGTGCGTTTGTAAGCTGCAGGCTTCCCTGATCGTAATCCATATACTTGCTCCGACTATCTTTTTTAAGCTTTTATTTTGAAGCCAATAGTAACATATGTGTCTCAGATTTCTGTGAAGATTGCCTGAACGAAAGATTATTTTTGGTCGGACAACATCCTGTCCGCCAGCGCATCCCATGTGATACGGCTCGTATCGGGAACAGGCAGATCGAGCCTTCTGAACTCCATTATATCTACCATCGATGACAGCGCTTCCGTGAGATTGGCTGTAAAGCCGCTTCTGCCGCTGTCACTTGGCTCATCTATCGATTTCATCTGCGGCATGGGTATGTATACTACGTTGGCTTCGCTTATGTTTGCATCAATCCACTCCCTGATACCGGGCAGATCGGTGCTGACGGGGATTGCTCCGGATGCCATGGCTTCAATCAGCACCAGAGGCAGCCCCTCAAAGTACGACGGAAGCACGAAGATATCGGTCTGCCTCAGCAGCTCTGCGAGAGCAGGCTGCGGGATCTGCCCGAGCCACTTAACATAGGGCGGCAGATTCTCCATGATAGGTTTCATGGTCTCATCCTCGCATCCTCCTGCCAGCGTCAGCTCAAACGGCAGCACTATTTCTCCGATGTCACCGGTTCTGTCCATATATTTCCTGCAGACAGTGGACATGGCCTTTAATAGTTCGGGAACTCCCTTGGGCCGGCTTATCTTTC
This sequence comes from uncultured Eubacteriales bacterium, assembly GCA_900318105.1. Taxonomy (GTDB): domain Bacteria; phylum Bacillota; class Clostridia; order Peptostreptococcales; family Anaerovoracaceae; genus Crickella. The sequence continues at coordinate 27,765 of ONJG01000015.1, read as the reverse complement.
CTGCATAAGTTATCCTTACGGGCTCTCCCGGAAGACGGTTTTTGCGTCCCTCTGTGTTGAAGAGCGCCGGATTGTATCCGCCTCCCAGTATTTCGACTTTTCCTTCGTCTATATCGAATATGTCGAGGATCTGCTTTCTCTGTTCTCCATGCAGCGCATATACCAGATCGAGTTTGCTTATGTACGGCCTGATCATATCCCCGAGCTCCCTGCAGTTTTGCATCTGCCGCAGATCCGTTCCGTGGGATATCCCGACAATTTTGTGCCTCGGGAAATGCTTCCTGACAAGTGCTGTCAGAAGGAACAGGTGATGACACACAATAAGGTCTGGCTCAAGGTCCTCAACGGCCCTCCGAACCGTGGATATGAATGCCTCCTCGAACTGTTCTGTCATCTCCCGTGTCATGTCTCTGTATCTGGTCGAGTGATACGGCATGATATCGGACATTCCGGTTATGGCAAACGGCAGGGCGTTTGAATCCGCCCTCGGGATATTGACTTTTCTTTTGCAGGGAGCAAAGAGCTCTTCTGATGCTTCGGCATTTGCGGTGTAGTTTCTTTCAAATGATATTACGTTTTCGGTAAAGAAAACCGGATAGCACGAAACTCCGTCCGGAAAATCGAGCTCATCATCTATATATATACCGCAAACGACCGACTGCTCTATACCTGCTCTGTCAAATGCTTTTACAAGTTCCGTCAGATAAGTGCCGCTTCCCGTGGAATGCGGCTTTTGTGCTGTAATACTTAATACCTTCATGCGCAAATAATAATATTGTTTTTTAATGATAAACAAGTAAAATAAATAATTATAAACATAGAAAGTTTTTGGTATACTTAACCGGTAGTTTTAACTGAACAGACAGACAAAAGGGGCTCAGACATGAAGCTTAACAACAACAAGAAAATTGAAATATCAATAGTCGGCCTGGTGCTGGTTGCAGCATCCCTTTCGGTGCTTGCCGTAGCAACCGACAGACTGGTGAAATCGATTACGACATATGAGAGAATGTCAGGCACCGGCGACTACAGCATAGATGAGAGGGAGTTTTTATAATGGATAAACAGACTTATTACATCTCAACACCGATTTATTATCCCAGTGCAAATCTGCATATCGGACACACATACTGCACGGTCATGGCGGATGCCATGGCGCGTTTTAAGAGACTGCAGGGATATGATGTAATGTTTCTGACGGGTTCTGACGAGCACGGCCAGAAGATACAGACCCTGGCTGATGCAAAGGGCGTTACACCACAGGAGTATGTCGATGAGATAGTCGCAGGCATCAAGGATCTCTGGGCTACCATGGAGATTTCATATGATGACTTTATCCGTACGACAGAGCCGAGGCACATCAAGCGCGTACAGGAAATGTTCATGAGGATGTATAATGCCGGAGATATATATAAAGGTGAGTACGAGGGGTTGTACTGTACTCCGTGCGAATCATTCTGGACCGAGAGCCAGCTTGTGGACGGAAAATGTCCTGACTGCGGACGACCTGTTACCAAGGCCAAGGAAGATGCATACTTCTTCAGAATGAGCAAATATGCGGATGATCTCCTTAAACTATTCAGGGAAAAGCCGGAATTCCTGGAGCCCGAAACAAGACGAAACGAAATGATAGCTTTCGTGGAGCAGGGCATGGAAGACCTGTGCATTTCAAGATCCTCCTTCGACTGGGGCATTCCGGTGCCGATTGACGAAAAGCACGTAATTTACGTGTGGCTGGATGCACTTTCAAACTACATAACAGCTCTCGGATGGCCCGATGAGCCCGAGAAGTTTGAAAAATACTGGCCGTGCGACTGCCATCTGGTGGGCAAGGAAATCGTAAGATTCCACTCGCTCATATGGCCGGCCATGTTAATGAGTGCAGGCCTGCCTCTTCCAAAACAGGTAAGAGGACACGGATGGCTGCTTCTCGGCGGAGAGAAGGTTTCAAAATCCAAGGCAGCCAAGGGTGTTGATGTAATCGATCCGGTTATCCTGATCGAGCGTTACGGAATAGATGCTCTTAAATACTTCCTGCTCAGAGAATACACATTCGGGCAGGACGGGATATTTACAAACGAGGTAATGCTCAGAAGGATGAACTTCGACCTGGCAAACGACCTCGGAAATCTCCTGTCCAGGACCGTATCCATGATACAGAAGTATTGCGGAGGAGAAGTTCCTGCGGCGGGCACCAGGGACGATACAGACGAAGAACTTATCAGCATGGCCGTATCTGTTGCAGACAAGGTCAGCGCACGTATGGATGAGTTCCAGTTTAATATCGCGCTCGAGGAGATATGGGCGCTTATCGCAAGAGCCAACAAATACATCGATGAGAAGATGCCATGGGCGCTTGCCAAGGACGAGAGCAAAAAAGCGGAGCTCGATACGGTAATGAGAAACCTCGCAGAGTGCCTGAGAATCGTATCCATACTGATAGTTCCGTTCATGCATACAACGTCCGACCGTATGAGAGAGCAGCTCGGGCTCGCAGATTCCGAAGCCGTATGGAAGGATGCGTATGAGTTCTATATGATGGACGGAGCAAAGGTCGAAAAAGGAGATATGCTCTTCCCGAGAATCGACATCGATAAGGAGCTCGAAGAGCTCTCCGAAATCGGAGCAAAACATGCTGTTTGATGCGCATACACATTTAAACTTTGAAAAATACACGGACGAAGAAAGGCGGTCTCTGGCTTCTGAGATAGAGCAATCGGAGGTCGCCTGTCTTATTGATGTGGCAGACTGCATAGATTCGGCAAAGCAGGCTCTTGCGGATGCAGACGATTACAGCTGGTGCTATGCGGCTGTTGGCATCCACCCAGACCACGCCGCTGACTACAAGGGCCTCGGCGGGGATGCTCTTCGAAGGCTTGATGCGGACATTGATGCAATCAGGCAGCTGGCGGCACATCCCAGGGCTGTGGCCATAGGTGAAATCGGTCTTGATTATTACTACGGCACGGATGACAGGGAAGAGCAGCAGGAACTGTTCAGAAGGCAGATCAGGCTGGCCAATGAGCTCCATATGCCGATTATGATACATTCAAGGGACGCCCATCAGCTGACCATGGACATACTGAAGGAAGAGGGGGCTTTCTCCGATGAGAGGAAGAGCTGGTTTCCGAAAAGACCTGGCCCCGGCGGAGAGACGGCTGATGCAAGAGTGCAGATGCATTGCTACTCCGGCTCTGCAGAGCTGGCAGAAGAATATATAAAACTGGGTGCAACAATCTCACTCGGCGGACCAATCACATTCAAGAACGGAAAGAAAGCCGCAGAGGTGGCCCGGCAGATACCGATAGAGTATCTGCTGTCCGAAACGGACGCGCCATACATGGCGCCAGAGCCGCTCAGAGGCCGTCCGAACAAATCGCCGTACATCGAGCATATAGTAAGAAGGATGGCCATACTCAAAGGGCTCAGCTACGACGAGGCATCCGCCATCCTATTTGAAAACGGAAAGCGATTTTTCAACATTTAAGCGATGAAGAAGAACTATATAATCGACAGAATAATCGACAGCGAGCTCATAGAACCAGGCTCGGTAATCATAGTGGGAGTATCGGGAGGACCGGATTCTCTCTGCCTTTTGCATGCGCTCTGGAGCATATCCGATGCGTATGATTATGAGCTTGTGCCTGTTCATGTGAACCACAAACTGAGAAAGGAAGCGGATGCCGAGGCAGAGCACATAGCCCTGATATGCGAGAGGATGGATCTCGAATGCAGGCTCTACGATGCCGACTGCGCAGCGGTAGCACAGGAACTCGGAATATCCACGGAGGAAGCCGGACGCAATATCAGATATCAGATATTCGACGATGTGGCAGACGAGCTTGTGGAAGAAGGAGTGGATATAGAAAAAATAGTCATCGCACTCGCGCACAATGCCGATGATCAGTGCGAGACCGTGCTCTTCAGACTCCTTCGCGGAACAGGACCGCACGGACTCTCGGGCATACCCGCATTCAGGCTGTCTGCGTCGGGACATCCCGTGGTCAGGCCTCTTCTCTTTGTTGAGAGAAAGGACATCGAGGAATACATCAGGGAGAATAAATTAAAACCCAATATAGACAAGTCAAACGACGACAATACATATACCAGGAACAAAATCAGAAATGAGCTCATACCTTATCTTGAGAAGAATTACAATCCGAGGGTAAGAGAAAACATAAGGCGCTATGCCAATATCGCCAATATGGACGACACGCTTCTCAGAGACATTGCGTTCACCGACTATTCCGAAAATATCGAAATAGACGCGGATACTCTGAAGGCAACTCTTAAGCTTGATGAAATCGCCGATAATCCGCCTCCGATAAACAGCAGAATCGTGAGCCTTGTATTTGAGCTTCTGGACCTGGAGAGCCTGGTCACATTTGAAAATGTGATGGCGGTGCTAGATCTGATATACAGCGACAAGCCCTCTGCAGGGGTGGACCTTCCCATGGGAGTGAGGGCATACAGGGAATATGACAGGCTGGTATTCTCAGGCGGAGAAGAGAAACTGCTGCCGGATGACAGCATAGGAATATACCCGCAGGTGTTGTTAAAAAAAGACTTTCATCCGGATGAGGACACTGCATATGCAGCCTTTGACTTCGACGAGTTCAGCAAGGAGCATCCCGGAAGGATCGGAGATATAGAGCTTAGAACCAGGATGGAGGGAGACTATCTCCCGATAAAGGGCGGCAGCAAGAATATCCAGGATTACCTGGTTGATTCCAAGGTTTTGAAAAATGCAAGAGAGAGCATACTGATGGTGTGCATAGGCAGTGAAGTGCTCTGGATATTGCCAAGTGAGTATCTTCCGACCGAAAGAGAAAAGGAAAAGGGCAAATTTTCACAAAAATATCATATTTCAGAGGCCACAGAAAGGGTGCTTTTCATTGAAATCACCGATTCTATGTGATAAAATTTGTGCTTGGAGCACAAATTTTTTATTGTTTTTTATACGGCATTTTGAATCGCATACTCAAAAGAGCCGGTAATACAAGAAAATCAATTCAAATAAATATATGAAAGGAAACAGTTAAGTTGAAAAATTTCGGACGCAGCGTAGGAACCTATTTGATTATATTCATTACGGTTCTGACAGTATCTATGGTTATAAGGGGCATGTCGCCTCAGGTCAATCAGAAGGAAGTGAAGTTCTCGCAGTTTACAAGTCATCTTGAAAGAGGTGATTTCAAGAGCATCAACATCACCGACCGGAAACTGACAGGAACCAAGAAAAACGATGACCAGGAAATAAGCTATGCTCCTTCAATCGTGGAGATAAGCTGGCTGGAGGAGGAGATACTCTTCCCGATGGTAAAGGAAAAGAAAATAGAACTCGACAGCGAGCCGCCCAAGAGCGAGTACAGTCTGCTCAACATCCTGCCTACCGTACTCATGCTGGCAGCTATGGGCTTCCTCTTCTATTTCATGATGAGCCAGGGAGGAAACAAACAGGCCTTCCAGTTCGGAAAGAACAGGGCCAGGCTGTATAAAAATGACGGCAAATCAATAACATATAAAGACGTCGCAGGACTCGAGGAGGAGAAACTGGAACTCTCGGAGATTGTGGACTTCCTCAAAAACCCTGGCAAATACAGCAAGCTCGGAGCGAGGATTCCAAAAGGAGTACTGCTGGTTGGACAGCCGGGTACAGGTAAGACATACATTTCAAGGGCGACTGCCGGTGAGGCAGGGGTTCCTTTCTTTACCATATCCGGATCGGACTTCGTTGAGATGTTCGTCGGCGTCGGTGCATCAAGGGTAAGAGACCTCTTTAACGAGGCCAAGAAAAACGCACCTTGTATCGTATTCATAGACGAAATCGATGCTGTCGGAAGACGGAGGGGAGCAGGCCTCGGCGGCGGAAATGACGAAAGAGAACAGACCCTCAACCAGCTCCTGGTGGAGATGGACGGTTTTGATGACAATCTCGGAATCATCATACTCGCTGCGACCAACAGGCCTGACGTACTCGATCCTGCACTTCTGAGACCGGGCAGATTCGACAGACAGGTCGTGATAGGTATGCCGGATATCAGGGGAAGAGAAGAGATATTCAGGCTGTATACAAAGGACAAACCTCTCGATGATGATGTATCACCGGAGGTACTGGCCAAGAGAACACCGGGATTCTCGCCTGCAGACATCGAAAATCTCATAAATGAGGCCGCACTTCTGACAGCCAGAAGAAACGGAACGAAAATAAGAATGGATGAAATTGAAGAGGCCACCACAAAGGTTATGGCGGGACCTCAGAAGAAATCCAGAGTCATTTCGGAGACGGAAAGAAAGCTCACCGCATATCACGAGGCAGGCCACGCCATCGTGATGAGAGCTATTCCGGATTCGGATCCTGTGCATCAGATTACCATCATTCCGAGAGGTATGGCAGGCGGCTTTACCATGTGGCTTCCTGAGGAGGACAGGTTCTTTGAGACCAAGGGACATATGTACAACAACATAAAGCATCTCCTCGGAGGACGTGTGGCCGAGGAACTCAAGCTCGATGATATCTCGACAGGCGCAAGCAACGACCTTGAGAGGGCAACGGGCATAGCCAGGGAGATGATAACCAGATACGGATTCAGCGAAAAACTCGGACTTGTTTCATTCAGTTCGAACGACGAGGTCTTCCTCGGAAGGGATTTCTCGACCAGGCAGAATTACTCGGAAGAGATTGCATCCGAGGTCGATCATGAGATCAGAAGGGTGCTGGACGAGTGCCACGCTGAGACCACAAGGATTCTCAAGGAGAACGATGCCGCGTTTGAAAGAGTTGCCCAGGCTCTGCTGCTTGTTGAAACTCTGGACGGGGATCAGTTCGAAAGGCTCTTCACCGGAGAAGCCACTCCTGAGAGCATAAAAGAGGAAGTGGACAGCGAGAGCAAGGAAATCGCCATCAAGAACAAACAGGAAGCAGAGGAAAGCGCCCGTATCGAAGCAGAGGAAAGGCGCAAGATGATGGAGAAACTCGAAAGAGACAAATCAGAAGCAAATGTAATTGCCGAAGACGACGTGGTCGTGTTTGATGATGAAGAGGGCAGGAAATGAAGATAACAGTAGCCGATTGCTTAAAACTTGACGCGTTCAGAGGATGCGAACTGCTATGCTGTCCGGATGACACAAACAGAAGGGTGCGCACTGTTTCGGTGCTCGACGAAGCCGATATCGACATGGGAGTCGAGAGAAACGGAGTAAGAGAGCAGATGGTAATCACGCATTTCTGGACCAGCAGGGATGATGTTGATTCCCAGATACGCGCGGTCACGGAGCTCGGAAACAAGGGCATAAGTGCGCTCGTTATTTACCTTAATGATGACGGCGTCAAAAGGGTTGATAAGAGGATAGTTGCAGCTGCGGAGGAGGTTGCTCTTCCCGTTATCACAATAAACGATACCGGAAAGGTCACATATTCCATGCTGATTGAAGAGGTGCTGGATAAGATATTGTACGGCGAGAATTACAGCGACAATATTCTCAACAATACGATATATCACCTGCTGAACTTCGAGAAGCACAGCAACTTTCCGACTGCACTCCGCGAAGCAGCGCTTTTCAACAATTATCAGATAGTGCTGATGACCGAGGAGTTTAACACCATCCTTACTGTCGAAACCAGGTATCTGGTCAAGATCGAGGATGCCGTTCAGGCGGCCAGGAAAGAAGATGCGTTTAATATGAACGGCTTTACCAGGGTCGATATTGAAGGAGTCATCACTTACTGGGGATATATAAATATCAAAGACCAGAGGTACATACTTGTTATAGTGGATAACGAGGATGAGTACTCGAGCGCTGAAATGACCAAACTGGCACAGACCATAGAGCTCGCCATAGGAATGTGGAAATACACACCTGAAAGGGACTCGAGGGCTGAATTTATAAAGTCGGCAGTGCGAGGCGACATTTCGTTCTGCTATACACTGCTCGATGAGTCTGCGCTAAGAGGCATGCAGTTCAGCAGTGTATTCTGCATAAAGAATTCAAAATTCGAGGAGATTAACGAAATCCTTGCATCATACAAGAAGGAATATGACTTCGGACTTCTGACCACAACCGAGGGAGATGAAATGTACGGCATCATATATACCGATGGCGGACAGGAAAAGGGCATAGATGTTAAGAATGCCGCGCTCAGGCTGTTTGATGAGCTTAAGAGCGGTCACAAGGACACAAGGATATTCCATATCACCGGAATGGAATCCCTCGAGGCTGCAGTGGACGGATTCAAGATGATAAGCCGCACGGCCAAGCATATTGAAAAGGTGTTTCCATTTAAGAGGGTGTTCTCAAAATACGAGATATCCATGGTAAGTGACTGTGTGTATATGTCATCAGGGGCACCGGCACTTCGCAAGATGTACCTGGATTTGCTTGAGCCTTTTGAGAGAGAAGTAAGCCCGAACAAAGGTAAAATGCTGCTTGAAACGCTGTCAACCTTTGTGCTGGATGCGGGCATGAACAGCAACAGGACGGCTGAGTTTATGAACGTGCATAACAACACTGTTCAGTACAGGCTCAGAAAGGCCAATGAAATACTCGGAGCGGAGATGACAGCCAACAGGGTTATCCCCGGTCTTACAATGGCTCTTGCTCTGAAGAGACTGGAGGAGGTTTGATATGCTGCTGGCCATAGATGTGGGAAACACCAATGTCGTGCTCGGAGTTTTCGACGGCGAGACAATGGTGGAAAGCTGGAGACTTGCAACAGATAATAAAAGATCGGCTGATGAGTACGGCACCATTATTGACTCCATGTTCAACAGACAGGGGATAAAGCCTGAGGATATTAATGACATTATCATCTCATCGGTAGTCCCGTCGCTTTTGTTTACACTCGAGCATATGTGCCTCAAGTTTTACAATAAAAACCCTATCGTAATCGAAACAGGGATAAAGACCGGACTTAAAATCAAGTATGACGATCCAAGGCAGGTAGGTGCCGACCGCATAGTAAACTGCGTGGCGGCTCACAACAGATACGGCGGAAACCTGATAGTCATAGACTTCGGAACCGCAACGACGCTTTCTTGCGTAAGCGCTGACGGATCTTTCCTCGGAGGCGCAATTGCACCCGGGATCAAAACACAGGCAGCTGCTCTGTTTGAGCATACGGCAAAGCTCCCGAATGTTGATCTCGAGATTCCGGGCAAGTTCATTTGCAAGACCACCTCAGAAGCAATGCAGGCAGGACTCATTTATGGACATATGGGATTTACCGAGCATATGGTGGATTGCATGAAAAAGGAAATGGCAGATGAGCTAGGTTGCAGGTCTGAGGATATCAGGGTAATAGCCACCGGTGGAATGGCCACCATGGTTGAAAGCGGAGTTTCATGCATCGATGAGATAGACAGGAGGCTCACGCTCGACGGACTGCAGATGCTGTATGAAAAGAACAAAGGACTCGTAAAGAAGAGGGTCCTTCAGGAACGATGAAAAGAGATATAAGGATCGGCAGCCTGGAACTCAGATCACCGTGGATACTCGCACCTATGGCAGGAATAAGCGATGCGGTCATGAGGCAGCTTTGCGAGGAACAGGGCGCAGCTATGACAGCAAGCGAGATGATCAGCGCAAAAGGATTGTATTATGACGGCCGGAAGACAGAGGCGCTTGCATACATACCCGAGGGAGCCGGCCCGACATCGCTCCAGATATTCGGAAGCGAACCCGATATAATGACTGAGGCAGCAAGGAGGCTTGACGGTCTCTCAAACGAAGTACTCGATATCAATATGGGCTGCCCCGTGCCAAAAGTCGTAAAAAACGGTGAGGGCTCGGCGCTTATGGCCAGGCCGGAGCTCGTTTATGACATAGTAAAGGCAGTATCCGCTGCATCATCCAAACCCGTAACGGCCAAGATAAGAAAAGGCTTTAACGACGGTGATGCAAATGCTGTCGAGGTTGCCAGGGCTATCGAAGCTGCGGGAGCTGCAGCTGTGGCCGTACATGGCAGGATGAGATCCGAGTATTACAAAGGCAGTGTGGACAGAGACATCATACGCAGGGTTAAGGAAGCCGTGGGCATACCGGTTATAGCGAGCGGAGATGTGACAAATGCAGAACTTGGGATGTCCATGCTTAAAGAAACCGGTGCGGATATGGTGATGATAGGCCGTGGCGCGCTCGGAAACCCGTGGATATTCAGGGAACTTGACGCCGCATACAACGGAGAAGTAATTCCTCCGGGACCTGATGCCGGTGAAAAAACGGATATGATGATAAGGCATCTTGATATGCTGGCAGGGCTCAAGGGAGAGCTTACCGCAGTCAAGGAATTCAGAAAATTCATAGCCTGGTATACCAAGGGCATGAGAGGCTCTGCAAATCTCAGACGCAGGGTCAACGACATAACAGATATGGATGAGATGAAGTATGCTATCAGGAGAGAGCTGCAAAGTGGATAAAACCAGAAAAACAATAATAAATGGCAAATTCAGGTGGACAGTTGTAACTGCCCTGGTTCTTTTGCTTGCATTTGTCATGTCATCGTGCACGACATATAACAGCTTTAAGGGAACGTTTATAGACAAGGCGGGATCGGAAAAAGACCAGCAGACCATAACCATAGGTGTTTTTGAGCCTCAGACCGGAAGAAATGCCGCGAGAGGACTCGAGGAACTAAAAGGTATTGAATTGGCCAACAGCATCTATAACAACGTGGACGGATACAAGGTGGTCCTGTCCAAGGTCGATACAAAGTCCAGCGTGAGTGCAACAAGGACAGCCGTGCAGGGACTGATTGAGATGAAGCCGGTTGCAATGATCGGTTCTGCAGGCGAAGCTACATCTCTTGCGGCATCTGAGCTTGTCGAAGAAGCTCAGATTCCGACCATTACGGCGTCTGCGACAAATCCGCTTATCACACAGGGCAATTCCTACTATTTCAGGGCCTCCATCACAGAATCCCAGATGGGACAGGGCCTTGCGGAGTATGCAATAAAAGAAAAGGAATCCGAAAACATAGGCATAGTCACACTCAAAAATGACAGCAGCGTTGCGGCCATGAAGGACGGGTTCGAAACCAAGGCCAAGGACCTCAAAGGCAGAAGAAACCGCACTATTAAATACGAGACGGAGATAATGCCGACTGAAGAAGAGATGGAAAAAGCCATAAAAGGCCTCAGGGGCAATGGTGTTAATATTTGCCTTGCTCCTCTCGGTACTGAAAACATGGATGTATTTTTCAGACTCATAGAGAAAAACGGGATGACCGATATCATCTTCCTGGGACAGAGAAGCTGGGGAGACGAAGCCTTTATAAGCCTGATGGAAAAGCACCCGGATATTAAAATAGTATTTCCGTACGAGTCTGTGCTTACGGGCACAAGTTCGACATCCGATTCAATCACACCCGAAGCACAGAGATTCCAGATAGAGTATGCGAACAGATACGGGAGTGATGACATACCTACGTACAATGCCGCTCTCGGATACGATGCTTATCTGATTATGATAAATGCAATTCACAACGCAAAGTCGCTGGAAGGACCTGACCTGAGGAGCTCTCTCATGGAGCTTTCCGAACTTAAGTGTTCAACGGGAGCATTTTCCTTTGACGGCAGCGGAAATGTAGTCAGATCGGTAACCCTTTCCACCCTGAAGGACGGCAAGCCCGTAAACGAATACATATGTGAAAGCGAGGCAAAGAGCAAGGCCCTCGAGGATGTGGAGGAGCAGCAGGCAGAAGATCACCAGACTGAGGAGCAGCAATCAGAATAGCAGCACAAGGAAGAACAACATGGGGTATCTCGAAAGACTGAAATCATATAAAGAAGAAATGACAGAGACTCTCAGGGAGTCCGTGTCGAAGCCGAGCGTAAACGGAGATCCGGTAAGGACTGCAGAGGGAGAGCTCCTGCCGTTCGGACGGGGAGTGCACGATGCGCTTATTCATATGCTGGATAAGGGCAGAGAGCTTGGATTTGAAACATTTAACGACGACAATTATGCGGGTCACATAGAGTTTCCTGCGGCAGAATCAGATAAAAACAAAGGATACTTCGGAGTCGTAGGGCACCTGGATGTGGTGCCTGTCGGAACCGGCTGGGACGGAGACCCGTTCGTGATGGAGGAAAAGGACGGCTTTCTTTACGGCAGAGGAACATCCGATGACAAGGGGCCTGTGGTGGCCTGCCTGTATGCTATGAAAGCGCTTAAGGATGAAGGCCTGGTGCCTCACATGCCGATAAGACTTGTGCTCGGACTTGATGAGGAGACAGGACCATCCAGCGTGGAGCACTATGCAGAGTCCTGCGGACATCCCGCAATGGGATTTACTCCGGACGGGAATTTTCCGCTGGTGAACGGAGAGCTCGGGATTTTTGTCTTCGACCTGGCCCAGAAGTTCTCATCAAAACCTGCAAAGGAGGAACTCAGGCTCACTAAATTTGAGGCAGGCACGGCTCACAATGCCGTTCCGGAAAAAGCCAAAGCCGTGATATCGGGAGACAAGGCCAACTTCGATGAGATAGCTGAAAAGGTATCTGCGTACAGAGAAGAAACAGGATACGAGATCAGCAGCAAAAAACAGGGCGCTGCTCTTGTGATCGAGGCTACGGGCAAAGCCGCACACGGGGCTCATCCGTATCTTGGCCTGAACGCAGCGAGCATTATGTTTGACTTCCTCGGCAGGGTGGGATTTGCCTCAGAGGAACTCAACGACTTCATAGATTTCTATAACAGCCACATCGGATTCGACCTCCACGGAGAGAGAATGGGCTGCGAACTTTCGGATGATATATCCGGCCCATTGATTTTCAACGTGGGAGTGGTTAATATTAACGAGGATATAGCGACGGTCTCCGTAAATATAAGGTTTCCCGTCACGTATTCCGACGAGGATGTACTTCTCGGAATTCAGCAGGAGCTCGGAGACACAGCCGTCGGCATAGTCACGAGAATGGTGCAGCCTGCCGTATACATGGAGCCTGACAGTCTTATGGTCAGGAAACTCATGCAGGCATACACTGATATTACAGACGACGCCGACGCCAAACCAATGATCATACGAGGCGGCACCTACGCCAAGATGATAAATAATATTCTGGCTTTCGGAGCGGAGTTCCCGGATGACGAGAACACAATGCACCAGGCAAACGAGAAATTCAGCGTTGATTCGTTCATGAAGATGGCGCATATCTACGCAAGAGCTCTCTATCTGCTGTGCTTTGAGGAAGCGACCGAATAGCCTCGACAAGTAAAATCTGTTTCAGGGCGTGGTGAAAGTCCACACCGGCGGTGATCGCAATGCGTAAGTCCGCGAGCCTTATGGCCGAACCTGTGAGAATCAGGTACCGACGGTATAGTCCGGATGAAAGAAACACTACATGGGTAACACTTTGTAATGAATGGCCTTGAATGACTCAAGGTCATTATTAATGCCTGACAGATTCCACCGTTCATGATGTGAAAAGGAGGAATATGTTATGAACAAAAATTACAGTACTGAAAAAATAACGAAACTCGGGATTATGGTCGCGGTATCGCTGGTGCTGCTGATGATAATCAGGATACCGTTTCCGCCGGCACCGTTCCTGGTTTACGACCCGGCAGATATCCCGATCTACATTACGGCATTTGCCTTCGGACCGCTGGAGGGACTCGCGGTGACCCTCGTTGTATGCATCATCCAGGCATTTCTGCTCGGAGGCGACCTTTTTTACGGCTTTATTATGCATTTTGTGGCCACGGGTATAGTTGCGGTTATAATAGGCTTGATGTATAAGAAAAACAAAACCAGAAAAACCGCGGTAATCGCTCTTATCACCGGTGTGATAGTTGCAACAGCAATCATGTGCGTCATGAACCTGCTGGTAACACCGCACTATATGGGAGCACCGGTATCAGCTGTTGTTGCCATGATACCGACGGTCATAATACCATTTAACCTGCTGAAGGCAGGAATAAATTCCCTCATCACATTCCTGGTATACAAGAGGATTTCGGGGCTTCTGCACAGAGAGGCCAGGTAGAGACTGTGAAGGACATAGAAAAAGGAAAACTCAAGCTTAATACGGAAGACGATACGCGCACGCTGGGGCTCAGGATTGCTGAGGCTGCTGAGCCCGGCGACGTAGTCGCGCTCATCGGCGATCTCGGAACCGGAAAGACCGCTCTTACGAGATATATCGCCGAAGGGCTTGGCGTGCGCGAACAGATAAGCAGCCCTACATTCACCATCGTAAAGGAATACAAAAGCGGGAGGATGCCGCTCTACCACTTCGATGTATACAGACTGGAAAGCGGAGAAGAGCTCCTGGATACAGGTGCCGAAGACATGCTGGACGGAGACGGACTGTGCGTGATAGAGTGGGCTGACAAAACAGCAGACGTCCTGCCGGGAGATTCACTGGCAATATGCCTCGAATATGGTGAAAGCGAAGGCGAACGAATCGCAGAGATTTTATAGAAATGAAGATACTCGCATTTGAAACAACAGGAAAATACGGATCTGCATCCGTCATAGCGGATGACGGAATCATACACAGCGCATCGGGCGATCAGGAGATGAATCACTTAAGAGGAATCATCGGCCTCGCCGATGAGGCTCTTTGTGATGCCGGAATCAGCAAAAATGAGCTGACGCATGTCGCTGCATCCGTCGGACCGGGTTCGTTTACGGGCATAAGAATAGGCGTGACCGCAGCCAGGACGCTTTCGCAGTTTCTCAATATCCCATGCATATCGGTTTCATCGCTTGAAGCGATGGCACTCGGAGCATCGCCTGCTGCATCTGATGCAGGCTGCGATGCGGTGGCTGTCATAATAAATGCGAGGAGGCATCAGGTGTATGCGGGAGCATGGAAGAAGCGCTCAGACGGCAGCATGGAAGTGTTGCTCGAAGAAAAGCAGTATATGATAGAGGAATTTCTTGAGCTCCTGAAATACTGTGATTCGGTTTACTTCGCAGGTGACGGCATCGATGCATATGAAGATATTATCTCGGAATACAGATCGGGAGCATCCACGCTGTATGCACCCCCGGAGATAAGATACCAGAATGCATCTACGGTTGCGGCTCTGACATATGCGCGTGCCAAAGCCGGGAAAGTCATGAGCTATGATGAACTGATGCCCGAATATATGAGGCTCGCCGAGGCTGAGCAAAAGCTTAAAGAAGGGACGCTGAGCGACAAGATATGCAAAATATCGAAATAAGACAGGCTAAATTGTATGATGTGCCGGCGCTGGCCAGGATAGAAAGAGATTCGTTTGATTCTCCGTGGAGCGCGGATGAGATTACAAAGGATGTCACATCGGATGACGGCAGCATTTATGTTGCAGTCGCTCTCATCGGAGACGAGAGGGCAGGTTATGCAGACATGCGCATCATAAAGGGAGAGTCCCAGATATATAATATCGCCGTGGCCCCGGAGTTCAGAAAGCAGGGCATAGGAGAAGCATTGCTTGATCATATGGTCCGAAAGAGTGAGGAGCTCGGGCTCAGCATCATAACGCTGGAGGTAAGAGCGGGTAATGAAGCCGCGATGGCCCTCTATGAAAAAATGGGATTCAGAAAGGTGGGAACAAGGCCCGGCTATTATGCAAAAGGATCCGAGGACGCAGTTCTTATGGATAAAGTGCTCGGAGAAATCACAATAGATATGAATGTCCAATAAAGTTTATTTGTCAACTTAAAGGCAAGCGGTAATATACGAATGAAAGACGGAAAATTTCTGACGCTCGGAATAGAAACAAGCTGTGATGAGACCGCCGCATCAGTGGTTGCGGACGGAAGATTTGTCATGAGCAATGTAATCAGCTCGCAGATAGACATTCATACCAACTACGGCGGCGTGGTTCCGGAGATAGCATCAAGAAAGCATCTCGAACGGATAAATGATGTAATGGATAAGGCATTGAGCGATGCAGGCGTAAGTGCCGGGGAAATCGATCTCATCGGAGTGACATACGGACCGGGACTGGTCGGAGCGCTTCTCATCGGAGTTGCGGCAGCCAAGACGATGGCGTTTGCCCTGGACATTCCTCTCGTCGGAGTAAATCACATGCACGGACACATAGCGGCCAACTACCCCGAGCACCACGAGCTCGAGCCGCCGTTTATGGCGCTTGTCGTGTCCGGGGGACATACGGAGATAGTCAATGTGACCGACTATAATAAGTGCGAAAAGATCGGATCAACCCGTGACGACGCTGCCGGCGAAGCTTTTGACAAGGTGGCCAGGGTTATAGGTCTCGGATATCCCGGAGGACCCAAGATAGACAAGGCCGCAAAGAGCGGAGACAGGGATGCCGTACATTTCAAGAGGGTATATCTTGAGGACGGAAGCTATGATTTCAGTTTTTCGGGGCTAAAGACCCAGGCTCTTAATTATCTGAACAGCGAACGCCAGGCAGGACGGGAGATAAAAGTAAATGACGTGGCGGCATCATTTCAGGAGGCCGTTGTCGAGGTAATAGCGGACAAGGCCGTAAGCGCAGCGCTTGAATTCAATAGAGACAAGATAGTCATGGCGGGAGGAGTTGCATCAAACTCGAGGCTCAGAGAGCTGATGGAGGAAAAGGCGTCAAAGCACGGGATTTCAATCATAAAGCCGAGCCCCGTTATGTGCACGGATAATGCAGCCATGATAGCATCTTCAGCATATTATGCTCATCTCGCAGGTGAGAGCAGCGGATTTGACCTGGACGCAGTGCCGGGACTGGAGTTTTAGATGATAGTAATATCGGGCAAAGACATCAGCAAAGCATACGGAACAGACATCATCACCGAAGATGTCTGTTTTGGCGTTAATAAGGGGGACAGGATAGGTGTGGTCGGAGCCAACGGCTGCGGCAAATCCACGCTGCTAGGGATAATCTCAGGCGAGACGGAGCCTACTTCGGGTGAAGTGTTCATCCGAAGGGATCAGAGCCTGGCATATCTCAGACAAAAGAACAATTTCATGGGAAGCGGGACGGTCCTCGATGAAGCATCGAAGAGCTTCAGCAAATTCGATGAGATGGAGAGGAGAATTAATGAACTGTCCCTGCTCATATCCGATCACGAAAGCGCAGATTTCGATAAGAATCTCAGCGAATATACCGAGCTTATGGAAGAGTATGAAAAAAGCGGCGGATATACATATAAAAGCGAGCTTGCTTCAACTCTCAGGGCCATGGGATTTGGTGAGGAGGATTTCGGAAAGTCCGTGGATAAACTCTCGGGAGGAGAGAGGACCAGGCTGGCGCTTTCCTGCATACTACTTAAAAATCCCGATATACTGATGCTGGATGAGCCTACCAACCATCTTGATCTTTCTATGCTGTCCTGGCTTGAGAACTACCTCTCAAATTACAAAGGCACCCTTATCGTGGTATCTCACGACAGGTATTTCCTGGACCGCATAGTCACCAGGATATTTGATATGAATGAGGGCACGCTGGATGCTTATGATGGCAACTACAGCGAGTATCTCGTAAAGAAAGAAGAACGCATGGAGGTTCTCAGGAGAGAATATGCCAACCAGCAGGCGGAAATAGCCCGGCAGGAAGAGATGATAAGGCGATTCCGTCAGCACGGGACCGAGCACCTGGCCAAGAGAGCGAGATCCAGGGAGAAGCGCCTCGCACAGATGGAACTTATCGATAAACCACGCATCAGGCAGAGCAGGATGAAGCTCAGCTTTGATGCCGATTTCAAGAGCGGCAGCGAGGTATTTACGGCAGAGGGACTAAGCAAATCATTCGCTGACAGGACGCTGTTCAGAAATGTGGATATGCTCGTGCGAAAGGGCGAGAGAATATGCATCATAGGCGACAACGGAGTCGGCAAAACCACACTTTTAAAGATAATACTGGGTCATATCAAAGCGGATGAGGGATATCTCAGGACCGGATATAATGTGGAATTCGGATATTACGACCAGGGGCAGATGCTGCTCGACGATAACGAGACTGTGCTCGGAGAGATGAAGAATGCATATCATCTCTATACCGATACGGAGATGAGATCCTTGCTCGGAAGATTTCTCTTCCTCGGAGATGATGTATTCAAGCTGGTCAGAGACCTTTCGGGAGGAGAAAAAGCCAAACTGTCTCTTCTTAAGCTCATGCTCTCGGGAGCAAACACCCTCGTGCTGGATGAGCCCACCAACCACCTCGATATAGAGTCGCGGGAGATTGTCGAAGAGGCGCTTATGGAATTTGAAGGGACGCTGATAATAGTCTCGCATGACAGATATCTACTCAGCAGGATTCCGGACAGAATACTCGAGCTTACGCCCACAGGTCTTAAGGAGTACAGGGGCAAATTCGATTATTACCTCGAAAAGAAGGAAGCTAAAGCAGAAGGCAAAGATACAACAGCAGTCAGTAAAGCGTCTGAAGAGGAGGTCACCCTGCAGCTGGTCAGAAAATCTGAAGAGGACAGGCGTGAAAAGAAAAAACAGGAGGCGGAGGACAGAAGAAGAGAGAGGCAGAAAGAATCCGCAGAGGAACGCATACATGAACTCGAATCTCTTCTTGCGGAGCTTCAGGATGAGATAAACGAAAGCAGCGGTCAGGATGCCGCATGGCTTGCCGAAAAGGCGGCCGAGATGGCGGATTATGAAGAGAAGATCAGTGCACTCTATGATGAGTGGATGAGTCTTCAGGATTAAAAAACCGCGGAAATGCTGCAAACAAACGGATTGTGAAAAATTCTACGAAAAATTATTGAAACTGCAGATATATGCATTTATAATAAATTGGGTAACAAATAAGAGTATTGAACTAAGGAGAAAAAAATGGTATTTGAAAAAATCAGAGACTTAATCGTAGAGCAACTGGATGTGGATCCATCACTCATTAACGAAGAAACAGATTTCATGAAGGACCTCGAGGCAGATTCACTCGATGCTGTTGAAATTATTCTCGGAGTTGAGGATGAGTACGGAATTGAGATCCCGGATGATGTGGCCGAGAACTTCACAAAGGTAGGAGATATCGTAAAATACGTCGAAGAAAACAAATAGAGGTCCGGCATGCATCGTCACAAAGTTTCAAATGCAATAATCCGCAGACTTCCCAGATACAGAAGATACCTTGGATACCTGCAGACAAAGGGTATAAAGAAAATATCATCGGGTGAGCTTTCTGAACTCATAGGGTATACAGCGTCACAGATCAGACAGGATCTGAACACTTTCGGCGAGTTCGGACAGCAGGGATACGGATACGAAGTAGATAATCTATATAAGGAAATTAACCACATACTGGGTCTCGACAGGGAATATAAGACAGTGGTTATCGGTGTAGGTAATCTCGGACAGGCCATTACAAACTACACATACTACTACAAAATAGGATTCAACATTATGGGCCTGTTTGATGTCAATCCAAAGATAATCGGCAACGTCATAAATGATGTCGAGGTTATGGATGT
Organism: uncultured Eubacteriales bacterium; assembly: GCA_900318105.1. Lineage (GTDB taxonomy): Bacteria > Bacillota > Clostridia > Peptostreptococcales > Anaerovoracaceae > Crickella. The sequence continues at coordinate 8,390 of ONJG01000015.1, read as the reverse complement.
GGCAAATCTCGAGGAGTATGTCAGAAACGAAAAGATAGATATAGGCGTTATCTGTGTAAACAGAGAAAACGCTCAGGAGGTGGCTGACAGACTCGTAGAGGGAGGAGTGAAAGGAATCTGGAACTTTGCACCCATAGATCTCGACGTACCTGACAGTGTCGCCCTGGAGTCAGTCCATCTTTCGGACAGCCTGCATGCTCTGTCGTTCATGATAAAGAGCAAGGCTGGGGAGCACGGAGCGTAATTAAGCATATGGCAAACAAAAATCCCGTAGCCAGGCTACGGGATTTTAGATAACGCATTATTGCAGTTCGATTATGCCTCAGCAGGTGCGCCTACAGGGCAGTTAGCTGCACAAGCACCGCAGTCGATGCAAGCATCTGCGTCGATTACATAAGGTGTACCCTCGGAGATAGCCTCAACAGGGCAGCCCTCTGCACAAACGCCACAAGCGATGCAATCGTCAGAAATCTTATAAGCCATAGTATTACCTCCTTCTTGCGATATAATATCTACAAGCGAAGTATAGCACCGCATTTTTGATTTGTAAACACAAAAAAACAAAATTAAAAATTAGCAAACCCATGTAAATTCATAGGTTAGAGGTAGGAATTAGATTACGGATATACAATGAAAACAGTATCTTTTACGGGAAAAAGCGGCACGGGAAAGAGCTATCAGGCCACGGCTCTGGCACAGAGAAGAGGTTTTGATGCCATTATTGATGACGGCCTCCTCATATACAAAGGTCAGATTGTCGCAGGCACTTCTGCCAAAAAATGCGCGACCAAGGCAGCAGCAATGAGAGCGGCGCTTTTCAACGTGGAGGAACAGAGAGATGCCGTTATTGCAGCCATAGAGGATTGCCGGCCGAACGTCATCATGATAATAGGCACGTCGGACCGCATGACGGATATCATCGCGGACCAGCTCGGTATCAGCAGACCCGAGGAGAGGATATACATTGAGGATGTGAGCACGGACGAGGAAAGAAAGCTCGCTGCTCACTACAGGATTGACGAGGGAGAGCATGTAATACCGGCGCCGCTCGGACAGCTCAGGCGGGACTTTGCGGGATATTTCATGAATCCTCTTAAACTCTTCAGGGACAAGGCGCTCGGAACTGCCCTGGACAACACACATCCCGAGAGACCAAAGGACTCAGGACCCTCCGATGACAGGACGGTTGTCAGGCCGACATTCAGCTATTCGGGAACTTTTGAGATAAGCGAGCAGGTGATAAGAGACATAATCAATATCACGGCTTCAAAGTATAAAGGAAGCCTCATGGTGGTGGACCGCATGAGCAACGGACGTCAGCTCAATATGTCCGTAACGATAGATGTCAGGGTGCTCAAGGATCCTGCTGCGATAGACAGCTGTATGGCATTTCAGAGGGATGTTCATGAAACGTTATCTACCATGACGGCATTTACAATAGACAGCGTCAATGTCAGAATAAGCGATATAGCCGATAATCACAAAGAACTGATCTCGCGCAAGCTGCACGGACAATAACACATGGTTTATAAAGAAAAGATAGTATTTGATGATGTAAAGGATTTCAGACCTGTCCACATATTCGAATGTGGGCAGGTTTTCAGGTGGGTTCCGGAGGATCAGTCCGGGGATGTATATACCGGATTTGCCGGAAATCATGCCGCAAGGGTCAGCTATGAAGAGGGCAGGCTTACGATAGAAGCAAGCGGCGGTTCTGAGGAATTCTGGCACGATTATTTCGATCTCGGCACCGACTACGGAGAGATAAAGCGGACGCTTGTCACAAATGAGCCCGCCATCAGGGACGCTGCAGAATACGGATACGGAATCAGGATACTGAACCAGGATCTCTTTGAGACTATTATTTCCTTTATAATTTCGCAGAACAACAACATCCCGCGCATCAGGAAAAACATAGAGTCCCTGTGCGAGCGATACGGGGAGCAGGCAGGAGACGGGGACGGCAAAGCAATGTATGCATTTCCGACGGCAGAGGCCCTGGCGGAGGCAGAGCTGTCCGACCTTGCGGATTTAAAGCTCGGGTACAGAGCCCCGTATATAAAGGAAACAGCACGCGCTTATCTGGAAGGAGGGAAACCGTCATGCAGGGAAGACCTGCTTAAGATGCATGGCATAGGCCCCAAGGTTGCCAACTGCATCATGCTCTTCGGTCTCCGCGATGTGGAGGCGTTTCCCATAGACACCTGGGTCAGGCACATAATGTCTGATATGTATGAAATAGATGAGAAGGACACTCAGCTCATGTATAAAACTGCAAAGGATAAGTTCGGCAAATACGCCGGATATGCCCAGCAGTATCTTTTCTACTACTACAGGGATAAAGGGCTGTAGTAAACATGTTTTAATGTGTCGATTTCTTTATATTCAAGGTGTTGACAACATCCGGAGGTGCGAGTACAATAGGTTTTGGTGATTTGGCACTCGGACATAAAGAGTGCTAACAAATACAATCAGAAAACGGAGGCATAATATGAGTATCGGAATTAAACCACTCGGAGCAAGAGTAGTAATAAAGAAGATGGAAGCCGAGGAAAAGACCGAGGCCGGACTGCTGCTTTCCGGCAGCGCAAAGGAAAAACCACAGCAGGCTGAGGTTCTGGCAGTAGGTCCCGGAACCAAGGATGAGCCTATGGAGCTCAAGGTAGGAGACATCGTTGTGTTCAGCAAGTACGGCGGATCTGAGCTCAAGTACAAGGGTACTGAATATACCATCATCAATCAGAAAGATATTCTCGCAACCATCGAAAAATAGGATGCGGGTGTACATATAAGGAGGAAATAAAATGGCTAAGGAATTATTTTACGGCGAGGATTCACGCAGAAAGCTCCTCGCGGGAGTAGACAAACTCGCAGATACAGTAAAGATTACGCTCGGACCTAAGGGCCGCAACGTTCTGATAGAAAGATCATTCGGATCGCCGCTGATCACAAATGACGGTGTTTCCATCGCAAGAGAGATCGAACTTGAGGATCAGGTCGAAAACATGGGCGCACAGCTCGTAAAGGAAGTTGCCACAAAGACCAACGACGTGGCAGGTGACGGAACCACAACAGCCACTCTTCTCGCACAGAGCATCATCAGAGAAGGTTTCAAGAACGTAACGGCAGGAGCCAACCCCATGATTCTTAAGAAGGGAATCGCTGAGGCTGTCGATGCCGCAGTTGAATATCTCAAGGGAGAAGCAAAACAGGTGGACGACAAAGCATCCATCGCACAGGTTGCATCCGTATCCGCCAATGACACGGAAATCGGCGAACTCATCGCTGAGGCCATGGAGAAGGTCGGAAAAGACGGAGTTATCACAGTTGAGGAGTCCAAGACTCTCGGCACCACTCTCGACATCGTAGAGGGTATGCAGTTCGACAGAGGATATCTCTCACCATATATGGCAAACAACGAAAAGATGGAAGCTGTAATGAGCAAACCTTACATCCTGCTCACAGATAAGAAGATCAGCAACATCCAGGACATCATCCCGCTGCTCGAGACTATTATGAAGGCAGGCGCAAGCCTCCTCATCGTAGCAGAGGATGTGGACGGTGAAGCACTCGCAACACTCATCCTCAACAAACTCAGAGGAACACTCGATGTAGTTGCAGTTAAGGCTCCGGGATTCGGTGACAGACGTAAAGCCATGATGGAGGACATCGCAGTTCTCACAGGCGGAGTCGTGATTTCCGAGGAACTCGGATATGAGCTCAAGGAAGCAACAATCGACATGCTCGGACAGGCCGAGACAGTCAAGGTCAATAAAGAGAACACCGTAATCGTAAACGGTGCAGGTGAAAAAGCAGAACTCAATGCCAGGATCGCTCAGATCAAAGCAGAGCTCGATGAGAGCACATCAGACTTCGATAAGGAAAAACTCCAGGAGAGACTCGCCAAACTCGCAGGCGGAGTAGCCGTAATCAATGCCGGCGCCGCATCCGAGACCGAGCTCAAGGAAAAGAAACTCAGACTCGAGGATGCCCTCAACGCCACAAAGGCTGCCGTTGAGGAAGGCATCGTGGCCGGCGGCGGCGTATCCCTCATCAGAGCCATCAAGGCAGTGCAGAAATATGCCGACAAACAGGAAGGCGACATGAAGACAGGCGCCCGCATCGTAGAGCGCGCTCTCGAAGAGCCAGTAAGACAGATTGCCACAAATGCAGGATTTGACGGAAGCGTAGTAGTCGCTGCAGTCAAGGATGCAAAGGGCGACATCGGATTCAATGCTGCAAATGAGCAGTATGAGGATATGATCAAAGCCGGTATCGTAGATCCTGTTAAGGTCACAAGGTCCGCACTTCAGAATGCCGGCTCCGTAGCCAGCATGCTCCTGACCACAGAGGCAGGCATCACCCAGATCAAAGAACCTGAACCTGCTATGCCGGCAGGTGGGGCTCCTGGCATGGGCATGATGTAAGGTTCCCTTCGGTAAAACAATTTAACAAATTAGTGATTCCCTGAAAGAGTATTCCTTATTCAGGGAATCACTTTTATGTGCTAGATCTTATGGAAAGTGATTCCATTAAAATAAATATATCGAATGGGAATCACTTTTATGTGCTTGATCTTATGGAAAGTGATTCCATTTTAAAAAATAAATCAAATGGGAATCACTTTTATGTGCTTGATCTTATGGAAAGTGATTCCATTTAAAAAAATATATCGAATGGGAATCACTTTTTCATGCCCGGTCTGCAGAAAAATGATTCCATTTTTCAGGTTTTGTACATGCGGGAATCATTTTATATTTTATGAAATAGCTTAACGTGTTATGATTAAGCATATGGAACTGTTTGTCTGAAAAGGTACTGTGGAAAATCATGAGAAGGAAAAGAAAAGAACAAAAGAAAAAAATCATAATCATAGCTGCCTTGCTGCTTCTCAGCATTCTGGCGGGCATGTATGCTGTCAAACTTGCAGGAAAAGTAGCGGAGGACAGAAGAGCCGCAGAGGCAGAAGCTCAGGCAGAGGCCGAGGCAGCCGCACAGCAGGAGGCCGAAGCAGCTGCGGCAGCAGAGGCGGAAGCCGAAGCTGCGAAAAAGTCCGACAGCATTTATGCTTACAGCGGAGCTTCCGGTGACGCAAAGTACTCCCTTGCAGCGTACGACAGTGCGGTAGAGGCAGGAGCAGGAGTTATTGCAGTCCCGTTCGTGGTATCGCAGGACGGCACTCTGTATGTTTCGGATGATGATTATGCTCAGGAGCTTACAGGATATGGCGGTTATTTTTCGGGCATGACAGACGGCCAGATCAATAATCTTGAGACCAGATCCGGCGCCAAGGTGCTGAAACTGAGCGATGTTATAGATAAATACGGCAAAGACATTCACTACGATATCGAGCTGAAGTATACCAGCGAACGCAATCTCATGGCGCTGAAAGAACTTATAGACAAGAAAGACTGCGCAGATGTGGTGAGTATATCCAGCAGGTATTTCAATGGGCTCAGGTCACTCGACAACGAGCTTCCGGATATCCCGAAAATCTTCATATGCAGCAGCGAGGAAGAGTGGGGAGAGGCCATGATTCATGAGTTTATTGATTCAGTATCAGTAAGCAAGGAGATGATGAGTGCCGATTATTGCAAGGAAGCGCACGACAGGAATAAAAAGTTCGGTGCGTGGATCCTCAACTCCGAAGAGGAGATAAATACTGCCAATGAAATCGGGGCAGATTTCTACTATACCGATGAAGCTGCTCTGGCAGCGGGAATTGAAAAGGAATAGTTAATTCAATAGTTCAGTGTATAAGGGGTAATAATGGCCACAGTATTAAAAGAACCATCAAGAACATTTAATGAATATCTCCTCATCCCGGGCTACTCCGGAATGGAAGCACGTCCGGACAACGTGTCACTGCGCACACCGGTCGTAAAGTTTAAAAAGGGTGAGGAGTCTGCACTGTATATGAATATACCGCTCACTTCCGCCGTAATGCAGGCCGTGTCAGATGACAATATGGCTGTTGCGCTGGCGAAGGAGGGCGGCATTTCATTTATATTCGGATCTCAGCCGGTGGAGAGCCAGGCGGAGATGGTTAAAAGAGCCAAGAGTTATAAAGCCGGATTTGTACCGAGTGATTCAAATCTGAGGCCTGATGCGACGCTTCAGGATGTGCTGGATCTTAAGAAAGAAAAAGGACATTCGACTATAGCCATCACGGAGGACGGAACAGCGGACGGAAAACTCCTCGGAATCGTCACCAGCAAGGACTACAGAGTCTCGAGGATGGATCCGCAAACCAAGGTCAAAGAATTTATGACACCTTTCGATAAGATGGTATGGGGCCAGGAAGGAATAACACTTTCCGAGGCCAACGATATCATATGGGATAACAAAGTTAACCAGCTCCCGATCATAGACAAAAAAGGCAGGCTCACTTCGTTTGTGTTCAGAAAGGATTATGACTCACACAAGGAGAATCCCAATGAGCTGCTTGATGAAAACAAGAGATATATAGTCGGAGCTGGCATCAACACAAGAGACTACGAAGAGAGGGTGCCTGCACTGCTGGATGCCGGCGCAGACATACTCGTTATAGACTCCTCTGAGGGTTACTCCGAGTGGCAGGCTGCTACCATCAAATGGATCAGGGACAAGTACGGAGACAATGTAAAAGTCGGAGCAGGCAACGTAGTGGACGCTGATGGCTTCAGGTTTCTTGCGGACTGCGGCGCGGACTTTGTAAAGATAGGAATAGGCGGAGGCTCTATCTGCATCACAAGAGAGCAAAAGGGCATAGGCCGCGGCCAGGCATCGGCAGTCATAGATGTCGCCAAAGCCAGGGATGAATATTTTAAGGAAACCGGAGTGTATATACCGATATGCTCGGACGGCGGCATAGTATATGATTATCACATGACGCTTGCACTGGCCATGGGCGCGGACTTCATAATGCTCGGAAGGTACTTTGCCAGATTCGATGAATCACCGTCGGCCAAGCTCATGGTAAACGGCAACTATGTCAAAGAGTACTGGGGAGAGGGCTCGGCGAGAGCCAGGAACTGGCAGAGATATGACCTAGGCGGAGACAGCAAGCTCAAGTTCGAGGAAGGCGTCGATTCTTATGTACCGTACGCCGGATCGCTCCACGACAACGTGCAGATGTCCCTTGGAAAGGTCAAATCCACCATGTGCAACTGCGGAGCGCTTAGTATTCCGGATTTCCAGAAGAATGCAAAGCTCACTCTTGTATCTGCAGTCAGCATAGTCGAGGGCGGAGCGCACGATGTAATACTCAAGGAAGTGAGCCCGGGAACAGGGCAGAGATAAAGAGTCTATAATTATCATTTACATATAACGAAAAGGGAGAAGAGAAAATGTCAGATGTAAGACCGGAAACAATGCAGAGAATCACTACTAAAGAGCTCGCGGACAAGTTCATCGAAGAGCAGATCGCAGCCATCAAAGAGCAGGTCGGAGACGGAAAAGTCCTCCTTGCACTTTCGGGCGGCGTGGACTCGTCTGTTGTTGCAGCACTTCTTATAAAAGCCATTGGAGACAGGCTGACCTGTGTGCACGTAAACCACGGGCTCCTGAGAAAAGGTGAGCCGGAGCAGGTAATCAAGGTGTTCAGAGAGGAGATGGGTGCAAATCTCATCTACGTTGACGCTGTCGACAGATTCCTCGATAAACTCGCAGGAGTAGCTGAGCCTGAGACCAAGAGAAAGATAATAGGCAAAGAATTCATAGATGTATTTGCAGAGGAGGCTGCCAAGCTCGATGGCATAGGATTCCTCGGACAGGGCACAATCTATCCGGACATCCTCGAGTCCGACGGAGTAAAGGCACACCACAACGTGGGAGGACTTCCGGAGGATCTCCAGTTTGAACTCGTGGAGCCGGTCAAGCTTCTGTATAAAGATGAGGTAAGAGTCGTAGGATCTGCACTTGGACTTCCTGACAGCATGGTATACAGGCAGCCGTTCCCGGGACCCGGACTCGGCGTCAGATGCGTGGGTGCCATCACAAGGGACAGACTTGAAGCAGTAAGAGAAGCAGATGCCATCGTAAGAGAGGAAATCGGTAAGATGAATCCGACTCCGTGGCAGTACTTCTGTGCAATCCCTGATTTCGTATCCACCGGAGTAAAAGATGACAAGAGATATATGGGCTGGGCAGTGGTCATAAGAGCCATCAACACTGTCGATGCAGTGACAGCTGAGTCAGTCGAACTTCCATGGGACATGCTCACCAGAATTCGCGACCGCATCATCGAGACAGTTCCGGGCGTCAACAGAGTCCTCTGGGACATCTCCGACAAGCCCGTAGCCACGATAGAGTGGGAGTAGGCCACAGCGATTGACAAAATGCAGCCGTAACATCATGATAATTCATGTGTTGCGGCTGTTTTTTTGTAGCTGTATTCACTATTGCGTATC
>ONJG01000083.1 GCA_900318105.1 uncultured Eubacteriales bacterium | reverse complement strand
TTTGCCCTCCACGATGAGCGAGCCTTCTGTCATCATGTCCATTCCGCCGATGATGTTAAGCAGCGTACTCTTGCCGCAGCCGGATTCTCCCAGGACCACCATGAGTTCTCCCGGGAACACGTCGATATCCACTCCTTTGAGGATGCGCCTGACTTCCTCTCCGCTCATAAACTCCTTTACGATGCCGCGAAGAGATACAACGGGCTTTCTGTCCTCAAACGGCCTGAATGAGAATCCTTTGTCATCTATATCCAGCGCAAGAACAGCGCAGCAGTTCTCGCAGATTTCCACATCCACAGATGTATAATCGCTTTCTTTTCCGGTAAGCAGCAGGCATCCTATGATGTGCCTCGGGGTCTTGATCGGAACGCAGAGCAGGCTTTTACCCGTTATGTCCGGGCCGTCCACACCCGCATATTTCAGCTGCTGAGCATCAGCTGCTTTGTAAACTCTGCTCTTTCCGGATTCGATGACTTCTCCGACGACGCCTTCTCCCATCGATGCGCTCTCTCCTATGGCTGCACTCGTTCCGTGCGCCATAACAGCGACCGTCCTTTTGCTGGCATCATCCAGCATCCAGATGGAACCTTTGTCGCTTTTCGTGGCCTCGCAGAATATATCAAGGCTGTTTCCCAGCGCATCTTCGAGCTGATTGGCATCCCGAAGGGCCTCCATGATTTGCCATAATGTCTGAACATTCATCACATCCATAAGTCTTTCCTCAATTCTGCTTCGCTTGCTCTTTTTTCAGGGCGCAACTATACACTTACATTTTAACACTCCTCGGTTACAAGATGGGATAAATAATCCCAATTATAAATGAAAAAAGCGCCGCTTACTCAGCAGCGACGCCTTGTCTGTTTTCATTCTGGAATCAAGGTCTTTAACCTTTGAATTCTTTCTTTTCTTTTCCGAAGTGCAGCTCTTTGAGCCCTTCCACTTCGTCGCAGATGTCCCTGAGGCTGCAGGAGTGGCAGTCCGTGGCCATACCTTCGAGGATTTTGGAAAGCGTCTTGGTGATATCCCTCACCAGTTTTGCATCTTTCTTCATCTCAGCATAGTCCGCGTCATCCACCGTTGCAAAGATAAGTTTGACTGCGAGGACATCCGGGTTCTTCTTGAACTGGGATATATATGAGTTTCCGACCTGTTCAAAATTGATGCCCTTTCTCACTGCCTCCTTGGAGACTCTTACGTGCTCACGGAAACTGTCCGAGGACGATCTGATCATATATCCCTTGGGATATACGTGATACTTGACGAAGTCGATGTCCTGAATCGCTCTGAACAGCGGCTCGGTATCCTCTTCATTCTCTCCCCTGAGTTCCTTCACCTTGATGATTGCAATCCTTGCAAACGGAGTGCTTCCGTTTATCTCCCTGAGATCCTTCCCGTATACGAGAGTCTCGTCTTTATCCACGTAGTCACCGGATGTGACACATGCATAATTGACGGCCGGTTTGTTGTCTCCGCCGAGCTCGTACGCTGCCTCTCTCATCATGACCAGCTGGTTGCCGCCTACGTCCTCCCAGCACTTGTCCGGGTTGTAGTCATAGTGCTTTGGCTGGCTGCTTCCGAGCAGACCGTCGATTTTATCAATAATACTGTTATAAAGTTCCATATCTATCCCTCTTAATAAGCAAGGGCCCATGAGAAGTCTCTCCGTCGCGGAGCACGGCTCTCGCCTCGTTGCGGCTATACGCAGCGGTACTAAGCTCTGACTTCGCCTGACGGCTCGTCAATCGCTAAGTGCCGGCTACCGCAAAGTCTCCTCGCCGGTGAGCTTCTCACGGGCCCTTTTATCTTATCTTAGAATTTGATATCTACCTCTTTGCGGTCGAATATCTCGTTGACTCTCGCATAAGTCCATGCGAGGAGCTTCTGGTCGAGGTTGAGCATGTACACCGTAAACAGCGTCCCGCCTGCAACCGCGCCCACGATGGCAGTGGTTTTAACCACTTTGCCGGCAGTGCGTATCACTCCCATGATTTGCTCCTTTCCGGTTCTGGCAGAACCATGCCTCTACTTTTTAGCCTGGCCTTTCTGGCGTGCGAACTCAGCAGCGCCGAGAGCTCCCATCAGCTGCGGGTCTGTCTTGAGGTTGATAACCTTGAGCTTGAGAACGTGCTCGATGGCGTCCTTGAGGCCATCGTTCTTTGCGCATCCGCCTGTCAGTGTGATGGAGTCGGTAGCGCCGGCTTTCTTGGCCATTACGAAGCATCTCTTTGCTACAGCCATCTGGATACCAGCAGCGATCTCATCCATAGGTTTGTCCTCACCTACGAGGGTGATTACCTCGGACTCAGCGAATACTGTGCACTGAGCTGTGATAGGAATTACGTTCTTTGCGGAAAGCGAGAGTTTCGAGAACTCAGGCAGGCTCATCTCGAACGATCTGGCCATAGCCTCGTAGAATCTGCCTGTTCCTGCAGCGCACTTGTCGTTCATGGCGAAGTTCTTAACCGTGCCGTCTGTATCTACTGCGATACCTTTAACGTCCTGTCCGCCGATATCGATGATAGCCTTTACGCTCGGGTCTGTTACGTGTACGCCCATAGCGTGGCAGGAAATCTCGGAGATGTTCTCGTCTGCGAAAGGTACTTTGTTACGGCCGTAGCCTGTACCGATCAGGTACTCGAGCTCCTTGGAGTCCTTGAGTCCTACTTTATCGAGTACTTCCTTCATAGCGAGCTTTGCGGACTGCTCGGAATTGATCTTGCTCTTGATAGTGGTATCGGCTACCATCTTTCCGTCCTCGTCGAGGATTACTGCCTTTGTGTAAGTTGAGCCGACATCACAGCCACCATAGTATTTCATTTCTTTCTCTCCTTTTAATAACTTTGGTTAAAGTCTCCATGTTAGAAACTATTCTAACTTATTCAGTTTCCATATACCAGCAAAACCCTGATTTTTTGATGTTTTGCCGTGTATTTTTTTGGACTTCCCTAGAGTGCTATCTCATCGTCGAAGTCGAGCAGCGTCGGGTCTACAGGCTCTGCCTTCATGACCGTTCTCATGTACTCGTTGACCTTGTCTCTCATGGTCTTTCTGGATACGGTACGCGGATCCATCAGATCGTGCTCTATCCAGATCATGTGAGCATTTCTGTCCCTGCAGGTGTCATCGAGAACTCCCTGCAGCGTAGCCATGTTCTTGCAGGCTACGTTCTGGTACATGATGATAATCTCTGCTCTCCAGTCTTCGACCTGTCTCCAGAGTTCGTCGACTACGTTGTGATAACCGCCGTTGGTGTGGCGTCTCATTACCATACGCTCGTAGAGTCTGGCGAGGTCCATAAGAGCCTCTTCCTTGTCCTCTGTCTCGAGCATCTTGGTGAAGTTCAGCGACTCCATCTC
>ONJG01000025.1 GCA_900318105.1 uncultured Eubacteriales bacterium | reverse complement strand
TGTTTCGGTGTTTTTCTCTTTGATGGCCTTAGTTTAGCAACCCGCCAGGTACACAACGGTTATGAGAACGGTACAGAACGGTTACGGATGGGGGACAGAACGGTTACAAATGGCACTTTTTTTGAATTTTTTTCGGAAAATCACGTCTTTTTGCGAATAAAACGGTTACAGAAAGACAGCTGACGGTTTTCTGGAAAAATATAAAAAATAACCGCCGTATATTTTGTAAATTAGGCGGAGCTATATTATAATATTGGCAGTATATATATTAGTTAGAGCTTTACTGTAATGATGAAGCGGCGGACTTTGGAAACAAGGCCCGGCCGTTAGATTGGGTAAAACAATGGTAAGAGTATTAGTAGTAGATGACGAAAGAGTAATCCGCGAGGGAGCAATCAGGGTAATTGAGCAGTGCCTCCCGAGTGCAGAGATCATGCCTTGCGAGAGACCTGAAGAGGCCATCGAAGCCGCAGGTAAGGCCAAATACGACATCGCTTTCCTGGATATTCAGATGCCGGGTATGACGGGTGTTGAACTCGCAAAGAGAATCAAGAAGATTTCTCCGGAAACAAACATAATCTTTTCAACGGCTTATCAGGAATATGCCGGAGAGGCATTCGAAGTACATGCCAGCGGTTATATCACCAAGCCGCTTACAGTTGAAAAGGTTAATGCCGAACTCAACAATCTGCGTCACCCGATAGAGGATGATGACAGGGGCCTCAGGGTGCAGGCGTTCGGTAATTTTGAAGTGTTCTACAACGGCGAACCGCTGCGCTTCAAATATACAAAGACCAAGGAGCTTCTGGCATATCTCGTGGACAGGAACTGCGCTGTAGTGGATATAGGGGAAATCAGAAGCACCCTGTGGGATGATGACGAGGACAGATCTTCGTACATCAAGCAGCTTCGTAAAGACCTTGTGGACACTCTGAAGAACGTCGGCGCCAACGACGCGATCGTCGTTATGAGAGGTGGTATAGGTATTTTGCCGTCAAAGGTAAAATGCGATTTCTTCGACTACCTTGCAGGAGAGCCCAAAGGGATCAACTCCTATCACGGTGAGTACATGCAGCAGTACAGCTGGGCTGAGGTTACTCACGGAAGCCTCGAGATGAGAGAAAGCGACAAGTAATTACTTCCCCGGGACTGTAGAAGCCACATGGTACATCCTTCACCAATGACCGACAGAGCTATAAATATTGCAGTGCTGAGCTTTTGCAGTTTAATACTGATTGTTATTCTGCTTAGTTATCCACGCTTCAGACTGAAGAACCGAGCATCTAGGATTTTCTATACTAAGATGCTCGTTTCAGCTTGTATGATTATCTTTTATGATCTGAGTTTCATACACGGCCCCGAAAAGGTGGATGCTTTCAACGTAATATGCAGATCTCTCGCATATATCGGAATCTATGCAGTGTACGTGCTGTATATGATGTATATAAAAGAGCAGATTAACGGCAAAGTGGATAAGGCAAACCGCGTGCCGTACTGGGTCACAAATCTCTCAGTCTGCGTCGGTATAGTCGGCGCAATGCTATGGGTTCTTTCATTCTTCAGCCCTGTGTTTGAAGAGCTGAACGAATCCGAAAGCGGCTTCAGCAGGATATTCGTGATAGGACATCTCGGAGGCTTTATCCTCATATTCATTTCCGTAGTGCTGCTTATTAAATACCGCAGCGTACTCGGGCAGAGGGGCACGATGGTGCTTATGTCCATGCCGATTCTTATGGTGGGGGCGACCATGCTGGAGACGGTTGTACGTGGAATAGAGCTCCGCTATCCGGCGGCCGTGCTCGAATTTCTGATCGTTTATACCCAGCACCACATGGATCTTGAGCTGAAGCAGGAAAGAGAGGAAGCCGAAGGCCTCAGAAACAGACTGAGCCTCTCGGCCGGCAGGATGAAATCCCACTTCCTCTACAACGTGCTTACTACTATATATTATCTGTGCGAGACCAATCCGAAAGAGGCGCAGAGCGCTGTGGGAACGTTCTCGGAGTATATGAAGAGCACGCTGGAAGCTATAGAAAAGCAGGAACTCGTGCCATTCAGCTGGGAGCTGAATGAAATCAGAAATTATTTGATCCTGGAAAAGATCAGATTTGACGACAAACTTAAAGTGGAATATGACATCGAGTACGATGACTTTATGATCCCGCCTCTGACCGTTCAGCCGCTGGTGGAAAACGCCATCAGGCACGGCATCGGAGGAAAGCCCGAAGGGGGAACTGTTCAGATTATCTCCAGGCAGCTCTCAGACGGCGGAGCTCAGATAAGAATCAAGGATGACGGTGTCGGATTTGATGTGTCGGGCATCCTGGGCTCAGACATGGAAAAGCACGATATACCGAATCTCAGAGAACGCCTCAGGGTGGAGGTTGACGGAGAACTTACAATAACGAGCGCACCTGATAAGGGCACTACGGCGATTATAACCATCAGGCCGCAGGATGATTTGAACTAAATGAATGAAATAATTAAAGATGCATTACTGGATACGATAAAGGACACGGCAACTCTGCTGCCGTTTCTTTTCGTCACCTATCTTGCGATGGAATGGATGGAAGGAAGGACGGAGGAACACTCTGTCAGGCTGCTTTCAAAGGTCGGAAAGGCCTCCCATCTGCTGGGTGCGGCCATAGGCCTTATCCCGCAGTGCGGCTTTTCGGCTGCTGCTGCGAGCCTGTACTCGGGAGGCGTGATTACCGCGGGAACTCTGCTTGCGGTTTTTCTCTCCACATCCGATGAGATGCTCCCCATATTCATATCCTCTTCCGTGGGCTTTGCATCAATAGCCAAGATACTGCTTTTCAAGTTTGTCATCGCGCTCATAAGCGGCATTGCAATAGATGCCTTGCTGAGAGCCATCGGAAAGGGCAGGCGCGAAGAAAAACACATACACGATCTCTGCGAGCAGGACCACTGCGGCTGCGAGGATGAAGAGGGCGGTATTGTCAGATCCGCTCTTGTGCACACGGCCAAGATAACATTTTTCATCTTTATCGTATCGCTTGCCATCAGCCTTCTGGTTGGCTTTGCGGGTAAAGATGCCGTGGCATCCATGATGAGCGGTGTTCCGGCGCTCGGCAGCTTTATATGCGGCCTGGTCGGACTCATTCCAAACTGCGCGGCGTCCGTTGTGATCGCGGAGCTGTATCTCGAGAACATGCTCAGTGCAGGGCAGATGATGAGCGGCCTTCTGGTCGGCGCCGGAGTCGGAATACTGGTACTGGCCAGGACCAACAGAAGGCCCAGGGAAAACGTCATGCTTATTGCGATGCTGTACCTGTGCGGAGTTGTATGGGGACTTCTGATAGATGCTGCAGGAGTTACGTTCTGATGATTCAAGACAACTATCTGATTATCAATAAGAAGGCACAGAAGTTCAGAGAAATAAGAATCGCGGGACATGCTGCGGTATTTACGGATTATGAAAATAAACCGCTTAATTACGGAGTTCTGGCGCTGGATGCGTCAATTTATGCTATAATGTGCTGCGATGAGCATCACGCACTGGCGCTTGTCCTGGACAAAGGCGGCAGCCGGAGTGTTGAAATCATAATGTGGGCGGGGAGCGATGCTTACACCGAGCACAAGACCCGGATATCCGAAATCCTGAACAGGAGAATTTCAATCCAGGATTACAAGTTCAGCAGCTACGCCTGGCAGATCGCCCGCAAACTCGACGAAGGCAACCAGGTAAAAGTCGTGGATGCCCTCGATGAGAGCAGCATGGCGGTGTGCCCCGAATGCGGTATGCTGAACCCGGCAGGAAGCCAATACTGCCTGGACTGCGGAGCAGAAATAGACTAAAAATATACATTATATATATAAGGAGAATATAAATGGCAGAGAAGAAAGAATCCGAAAAGAAGGTAACAGAGAAAAAGGAAACAAAAAAGAAAGCACCGGCCAAAAAGACGGATGCAAAGAAGACCGAAACAAAAACAACAAAAAAGCAGCCTGCAAAAAAAGAAGTGAAGGAAAGCGTTAAGAAAGAGGCTGCTGAAGTTAAAAAAGTTGATGATGTTAAAAAAGAAGCAGCAGCTGAGGTAAAGGCGGAAGCAGCTGCTCCGAACGCGACCCTGCAAAAGAAGAGAGAGCGCCGCGAGGCCAAGGCAGCCCGCAAGGCAGCCAACATGGTCGAGGAGAAAAAGAACAGACCCAACAACATCTTCCTGGCTGTTCTCATATTCGGCGTGCTCGTGGGCATGTTCGCGTTTGTTGCAGGCTACAATTATTTCAGCAAGCCCGCCTCAATCGAAAAATACATAGAAGAAGCCGGCGGAGCCGATGCGTACGGAAACCTGCAGATGGACGAGTACACGACGGCGTCCGTGACCGCCAAGGGTAACACCATGACTATTGATATGACTGCAGAAACGGAAGATGAAGAAGCCATCAAAACGATTAAGGAGTCATACGGCGGAGACGACGGAAAGGAACAGATGGAGGATCTTGCAGCATATTTTCTCACATCGATGAAGCCTCAGGTCAGAGGATTCGGTGCTGATGCCAATGTCAAGATGACACTGAATGGAGAGGAACTGAATTCCATCAAGATAACGTACAGCGAGGCCAAAAAGCACCTCAAAGAAGCAGAGGAAGAGGCCGAAGAAGAAGCCGAAACCGAGGCAGATGCCGACGATGCAGCAGCCGAAACCGAAGAAGCCGATTAAATAAAAAAACACTAAAATATCCCGCGACACTTAAGTCGCGGGATTCTTTTTTCGTCTATTCCTCTCCGCCGACGGTGAATCTGTAGCCGAGGCCGCGGACTGTCAGAAGATATTTCGGTGTGGACGGGTCATCCTCGATTTTCTGGCGCAGCCTGTTGACGTAAACCATGATGGCGTTTTCGTCTATTATGGTTTCACCCCAGATGACGCTGTATATCATGTCCTTGGAGAATATGTGATCCACGTTGTCGATGAAGAGTTTGATCATCGAATTCTCTTTGGAGGAAAGCGGTATCTCCTCATCGTTTTTATAGAATCTCAGCGTGGTCGTATTGTATTTGAATGGCCCTGCAGTGATGACATTGCTCGTACCCTGCGGAGAGCTGCTCCGGCTCCTCCTGATGAGGGCCTTTACCTTGGCAACCAGGGTGACGGGGTTGAATGGCTTGAAGATGTAGTCATCTGCTCCGAGCTCAAGCCCGTGCAGGGCATCCTGATCCTCTTTCCTGCCGCTTACCACCATGACGGGTGTCGTAAGCCCCATGCTCCTTACCTTTTGAATTACTTCAAAGCCGTCTATACCTCTCATGTTTATGTCGAGAAGTACGAGATCGTAAGTGTTCTGTGCCAGCAGCTCAAGCCCGGCCTCTCCGCTTATGGCGAGGTCCGTGTCTATGCCGTTTCCCTTAAGCGCTTTGTGAAGCATCGTAAGGATGGTCTTGTCATCATCTACTACCAGTACTTTATCTGCCATTTCTCTAAGTCTCCTTCGGTCACTATTCTACCACATTTTGTGGTTAATTGTGCCACGTACTACAAATTTTGGTGTTTTTCGTGTAGAATAGAGCGGACGGAAACAGACTGGCTTTCCGCTGCGGAGGGAGATTTGCAATACCTACAGAAGAACAACATAAGCAGGCTGATATTCGGAGCCGTGGTCCTCGTGGCCCTCGGTTTTATTCTCGTCGGTCTGTATAAAGTGTGGGTTTATCTCGGAGGCTTTGACGGAGATATATACATCACCGAGGAGGCAGCCAGGGAGATATTTGCATACGGCGGATTGTCCCTCATAGGAATTCTTCTGATGCTCTTCATCATACTGCTGATGGACATGATCAACTCCGCGAACTTAACAGAGCTCGATGAGATGACCAGAAGGGTCGAGACCATGGAGGAGATCAACAGGCAGATGCAGGCCCTGACCCACCATCAGAGACTTGAGACCATCGGAACCATGGCTGCCAGCATAGCCCACGATTTCAACAACCTCCTGACGCCCATCATGGGATACAGCATGATGTCCATGGAGATGCTCGACGACAGTCAGACGGATATACAGGAAAACCTCATGGAAGTCTACAATGCTTCCGTTAAGGCAAAGGACATAGTGCAGGGACTTGCGGACCTCACCAAAAAGGGCAAACAGGAAAACTTCGATGACCTTGATGTAGAAGAGCTCGTGAGAAGCTCGCTCAAGGTAACTCTCCCCGCCAAGCCCAAGAACGTGGAGATAAAGGTCAGCTTCAAGCCGACGGACAAGAAGGTCAAAGGTGACCGCACCCAGCTCTCGCAGCTTGTGATGAACATGGTGCTCAACGCATACGATGCGATGAGAGAAGACGGCGGAGACCTATTTGTATCCACCAGGGTGCTCGGAGACGAGATATCCCTCAGCATAAGAGACACCGGTACAGGAATGTCCCCCGAGACCGTAAGCCGTATTTTCGATCCTTTCTATACGACCAAGGAGTCGGGCAAGGGAACCGGCCTCGGACTCGCCATTGCAGCGCAGGTGGTTGAGAGCCACGGAGGCAGAATTTATGTCGATTCACAGCTCGGAGAGGGCACGGAGTTTCGCATAGTGCTGCCTGTTGCGGGCACATCCGTGCTCAGCAGGGACACCAGGGAATTTGACCGCGGCGCCCTCAGGGCACAGTCAAAAAAAGAGGGCTAAATCCTGCCTCTGAAACTGTCTTTTTAAAAAGTCAAAATAATCACAAAAACGCAACAAAAACGCCTCGCCGTTATGATATACTTCAAGGGACTGCGAAAGGCGTTTTTTAGCGCCTGTTTCCAAGGTAAAAAAGCAAAATGAAAGGAAAACAGAGATATGATTATTCTGGTAGTCAACACAGGAAGTTCGTCACTTAAGTATCAGCTCATCGACATGAATGATGAGAAAGTACTGGCCAAGGGACTCTGCGAGAGAATCGGCCTTGACGGACATATGGATTACAAAACCGATGAGGGAACAGTATTTGACAAAGACGTCGCTCTGCCCGATCACGGTGTCGCAATGCAGCTTGTAATCGATGCTCTTACGGATAAGGAGCACGGAGTAATCTCGAGCATGGATGAGATAGGAGCTGTCGGACACAGGATCGTACAGGGCGGTTATCTTTTTGATAAGTCCGAGCTCATCACGGATGAGGTTGAGGCAGGTATCGAAGAACTCTGCACACTCGGACCTCTCCACAACCCGCCTGCACTCGTAGGTATCAGGGCATGCAAGAAGGTTCTGCCGAACACACCGGGAGCAGTTGTATTCGATACAACATTCCACAGAACCATGCCGGATGAGTGCAAATATTATGCAATTCCATGGGAGTATGCAGAGAAGTATCACGTACAGAGATACGGTGCTCACGGCACATCCCACAGATACGTATCCGAAAGATGCGCAGAGCTCATGGGCATGGACCCGAAAAATCCGAAGGGACTCAATGTAATCACATGCCACCTCGGAAACGGATCTTCCATCTCAGCTGTCAAGGACGGAAAGTGCTACGACACATCGATGGGCCTGACGCCGCTTGAGGGACTCGTAATGGGTACACGCTGCGGATCAATCGACCCGACAGTCGTAAGCTTCATCTATGAGCAGACAGGCATGCCGGTCAAGGAAATCACAGATATGATGACCAAGAAATCCGGACTTCTCGCAGTATCCGAAATCTCCGGCGACTGCAGAGACATCTGCAAAGCAGAGGCAGAGGGCAACCACAAGGCTCATGTTGCACGCGAGATGCTGCTCAGATCCGTCAAGAGATTCATAGGCGCATATGCAGCCGAGCTCGGAAGAGTCGATGCCATCGTATTCACAGCCGGCATCGGAGAGAACGACATCGAGCTCAGAGAAAAAGTCTGCGACTACCTCGGATTCATGGATGTCTGCATCGATAAAGAAAAGAACGACTGCAGAGGAAAAGAAGTCGAGATCACAGGCGAAGGCTCAAAAGTCCGCGTATTCATCATTCCGACAAACGAAGAGATGATGATCGCAAAAGACACGCAGGCTTTAGTTGAGTCTATGTAAGGAACGGGAATAATTATTTCACCATATACTTATTCTAAAAAAGCTTTTTTAAACTAATTTTCAATCTTTAATGTAAAGGGAGATGAAAAAATGAAGAGACAATTCAAAACTATGGACGGCAACAACGCTGCTGCACATGTCTCCTACGCGTATACGGATGTTTCGGGCATCTACCCGATCACACCGTCTTCGCCGATGGCAGACTATGTAGACCAGTGGGCAGCCGCCGGACGTAAGAACATCTTCGGTTCCACCGTACAGGTAGTCGAGATGGAGTCTGAAGCAGGTGCTGCAGGTGCAGTACACGGTTCACTCGGAGCAGGAGCTCTGACGACAACTTACACAGCTTCACAGGGACTCCTCCTGATGATTCCGAACATGTACAAGATCGCAGGAGAACTTCTTCCGGCTGTATTCCATGTTTCGGCTCGTACTGTTTCCACACACGCGCTGAACATCTTCGGAGACCACTCCGACGTATATGCCTGCCGTCAGACAGGTTTCGCAATGCTCGCTGAGGGCAATGTACAGGAAGTTATGGACCTCGCTCCTGTAGCTCACCTTGCTGCAATCGAGGGCAGAGTTCCTTTCCTGAACTTCTTCGACGGATTCAGAACATCCCACGAGATCCAGAAGGTCGCAGTATGGGATTATGAAGACCTCAAGGAAATGGCCAACATGGATGCCATCAAGGAGTTCCGTGACAAGTCACTCAACCCAGAGCATCCGCATCTGCGCGGTTCTCACGAGAACGGAGATATTTTCTTCCAGCACAGAGAGGCCTGCAACAAGTACTACGATGCAGTTCCTGAAGTTGTTGAGAAGTACATGGGCAAGATCAACGCCA
>ONJG01000021.1 GCA_900318105.1 uncultured Eubacteriales bacterium | reverse complement strand
CATGATGAACTGCCAGCTCGAGATGAAGAAGGCCGTAGAGTGCGGTTACTGGAACCTCTTCAGATACAACCCTGCACTCAAGGCAGAAGGCAAGAACCCGTTCACTCTCGACAGCAAGGTACCTGCAGGCGGATATCAGGACTTCCTGATGAACGAGGCCAGATACAACAGACTGACCAGAGAGCATCCTGAAAGAGCAGAGAAGCTCTTCAAGGAGAACGAGGCAGCCGCAATGGCACGCTATCAGAAACTCGTCAAGTTCGTAGACTTCTACGCACCTGAGGAATAGTCCTGACGATTGCCGAGCGTCAGCGACGGCAGAGTCATGGATATTCCTATACGCAGTGCGCCTGCGATTGCCGAGCGTAAGCGAGAGCAGAGCAGCTGCGCACGAGCCGTTGATGAAGCATAAACCAAAATCACGGAGAGGCCGCTTCGGCGGCCTCTTGATTTGCCCGAAAATATTGATAATAAAGCGTCAAGCGGGTATAATCACTATGTATGTAAAGACAGAGATAGGAGGTACAATATATGCCATTAGTAACAACAACCGAAATGTTCAAAAAGGCCTACGATGGCGGTTATGCAATCGGAGCATTCAATGTAAACAACATGGAGATTGTGCAGGGAATCACAGAGGCTGCAGGAGAGCTCAAGAGCCCTGTAATCCTTCAGGTTTCAAAGGGTGCAAGGGCTTATGCAAACCACGTTTACCTGATGAAGATGGTAGAGGCTGCAGTAGAGCTCAATCCTGAAATCCCGATCGCGCTTCACCTCGATCACGGCGATTCATTTGAACTCTGCAAGAGCTGCATCGACGGAGGCTTCACTTCGGTAATGATCGACATGTCGTCCGAGTCATTCGAAAAGAATATCGAAGTTACAAAGCAGGTAGTTGACTACGCACATGCTCATGGCGTGGTAGTAGAGGCTGAGCTCGGCACACTCGCAGGAGTTGAGGACGAGGTAGTAGTCGAGGCGGGACATGAAAGCTACACAAAGCCTGAGGAAGTGGAAGAATTCGTGACACGCACAGGCTGCGATTCACTGGCTATAGCAATCGGAACTTCCCACGGAGCATACAAGTTCACTCCGGAGCAGTGCACAAGAAATGAGGAAGGTATCCTCGTACCACCTCCACTGAGATTCGACGTTCTCGAGGAAGTGGTAAAGAGACTGCCGGGATTCCCGATCGTTCTGCACGGATCATCATCCGTTCCGCAGGAATTCGTAAAGATGGTCAACGAGTACGGCGGCAACATGCCGGATGCCATCGGTATTCCGGAAGAGCAGCTGAGAAAAGCTGCAGAGTCCGCAGTATGCAAGATCAACATCGACTCTGACATCAGGCTCGCCATGACGGCTCAGATCAGAAAGCACATGGCCGAGAACCCGGATCACTTCGACCCGAGACAGTATCTCAAACCTGCACGTCAGGCCGTAAAGGATATGGTTGCCCACAAGATCGTAAACGTTCTTGGCAGCAACAACAAAATTTAAATAAGATCCTTCGCTTCGCTCAGGATGACATATATCTGTCATTCTGAGCAGCGTAGCTGCGAAGAATCTTTGTGAGGAGTATATACAAGTGGCACATACTATTGAGTTAAGGAAAGTATCGAAATACTATGCCGGCGAAGATACCGTCAGCATGGGTTTTTCGAGAATCGACCTCAACCTCGACATAGGCGAGTTCGTCGCGATAACAGGAGAGAGTGGATCAGGAAAATCCACTCTCCTTAACGTTATCAGCGGACTCGATACTTATGAAGAGGGAGAAATGTTCGTATGCGGTGAGGACACCACGGCGTACGGAACAGAAGACTACGAGCATTATCGTAAGACGTACATAGGTAATATATTCCAGGATTTCAACCTGATTAACAGCTACACGGTCTACCAGAACGTTGAGCTTGTAATGCTCCTCTGCGGAAAAAAGAAGAGCGAGTGCAAGGAAAGAATCCTGGAGCTGCTTGAGCTGGTCGGACTTTCGGAATACAGAAGGACCAAGGTTTCGCGTCTTTCCGGCGGTCAGAAACAGAGGGTTGCCATCGCGAGGGCCCTGGCCAAGGACGCACCGATAATCGTTGCCGACGAACCGACGGGAAATCTCGACAGCGCATCCGCCGAGAGCGTCATGGAGACACTGAGCCGTGTATCCGGGGATAAGCTCGTCGTGGTCGTCACGCACAACTACGAGCAGGCAGAGCCTTACGTAACCCGTAAACTCACGATGCACGACGGTAAGATTATCGAAGATAAAAAGATAAGATATACGGCCGAGGAGCAAAGAAATCTCAGTTACGAAGAGATGGATGAATCCAAGGTTGCATCGACGGATGAAAACGAAGAAAGAGAAGGCAGGGTCGCAAGATTCGAGGGCAGGAAAAAGGGCAACAGAGTCGTAAGAACAGAGACCCCGACGCCGAGGAGGATGAGAAAGACGTCTGAGCTCAGACTCGGGCTTCGCAACACATTTAACCTGCCGGCCAAGTTCATACTGCTCTTTATAGTCTACTTCTTCGTATCAACTGCCGTGCTGAGCCAGTACGCCACCACGATCAACAGTCTGCACGAGGGAGAACTCCTCGGAACGAATCCGTACTTTATTAACTCAAGCTCTGACCGGATCATAGTAAAGAAAGCCGATGAGAGCAGATTTACCGAAGAGGATTTCAGCAAAATCTTGGGAACGCCGAACATCAAGGACATTGTAAAGAATGACCTTGCAGTCGACAGCGGCGTCAGTTTCACCCTGGGCGAGAGCTACGTCGAGGGACCCGTCATGCCTGTTTCGCAGATAAGCGAAGCTGACATAACTTACGGAAAACTGCCTGCGGATGAGTATGAAATCGCAATCAAGGTGGATTCTGCAAGCGACATCATGATGAACATATCCGATGACGGAAGCGAGTATCTCGGCAAGAAAGTGATCCTTCAGGATATGAGCCAGATGCAGAGCTACGAGTTTGACAAGGACATCACGGTTGCCGGAATCATCGTGGACGACAATGTCGAGGAAAGCGATGATGAATTCTCGATGTACGGCTATTCGACCATTTACGCGGGAGAGCAGGTCTGCAACGACCTCCTCGTATCCATGATGGCCAATACATCCAAGACCGAGATGAACTTTGCCGGCACCAAGGTGCAGGGCGAGTACGAGAGATCGGTTTACTCATCATCCAAAGTGCCTAAGGGAAAGGTATACATACTCGAGGATCAGTCTTACTACTACAAAGACCAGAAGGCCAAGGGCAAGGAGTTCAGCCTCAGGGTCAGCAACAGATTCTTCGAGTCGGAAGAAACATACACGATAGCGGAGGTCATAACGGATAAGAATATCCACTCTCTGCTTGGAATAGACAAAGAAGAATACGACATGTTCTATAACTGCGTATTCTTAAATGATCAGGACTTCAAGGAGCTCTTCGACAAGGGCTTCTACCAGATAAGCGCATACATGGAGAATGAAACGGACTCGGAAGAGACGCTTCAGGCGCTGAAGGATCAGGGCTACACGACCCTTGCCATCAAGGACTCGCTGACGGATATGACAGGCGGATTCAATGTCGTAATCCAGCTGATGACATACGGCAGGCTCCTTGTTGAGTTCATCATACTCTTCTTCATTGCTTATGCGGTAATCAGGCTCATCATGAGATCGAGAAATTCATACTATTCGACCCTGAGAATACTTGGCGCCACCAAGGCCAATACCGACAACATCCTCAGAGTTGAGCTCCTGCTTATGATGTGCATTGCTTACGCCGTGGACATGGTGTTTGTGATCCTGGTCAAGAGGGGAATCATCAATATCAAGAGCATCACAAAGCTGCTCTACTTCCTGACCCCGATTGACTACGTAGTGCTGGCCATAGGCCTGCTTGCGATGTCCCTGCTTATAGCCAACAGGTACTCCAAGAGCATCTTCACAAGGAGTGCCATGAAGGCATTCAGAGAGGGGGCGTAAGGCATGATAACACTGGATAGAGTCAACAAATATTACAATAAGGGCAAAGCCAATCAGATTCATGTTATCGACAACACCTCGATGACACTGCCGGACCGCGGCATAGTGTGTCTGCTGGGACCTTCGGGCTGCGGCAAGACCACCCTGCTCAACGCCATCGGCGGACTTGACAGCGTAAACTCAGGAAAGATTAAGATAGACAACCAGCTGATCACGAGGTTTTCGAGCAGCAAGATAGATTCGATACGTAATGCGCGCATCGGATACATCTTCCAGAACTTCAACCTGCTGGATGACCGCACCGTATTCGAGAACGTAGCCATCGCTCTACGCATGATCGGTATCAAGGACAACAAGGTCATCAACAACAGGGTGAGATACTGCCTCGAAAAAGTCGGAATAGATCAGTACAGAAACCGTCTGACCAGCGCTCTTTCCGGAGGACAGAGACAGAGGGTTGCCATAGCAAGGGCGATAGTAAAGAATCCGAGAATCATAATCGCGGACGAGCCTACGGGTAACCTCGACAGCGCCAACACCCTGGAGATCATGAACATCATCAAGACCATCTCAAAGGACAGGCTTGTCATACTCGTCACGCATGAGAGACACATCGCCGAATTCTACTCGGACCACGTGGCCGAGATGAAGGACGGAAAGATTGTAAAGGCGTATAACAACGACTCCTCGAGATATCTCGACTATCAGCTCGAGAACAAGATCTATCTCAAGGACATGCCGGTCAAAAAAGACTTCAAGGCCGAGGACACTTCGGTCAAGGTCTACAGCGATGAGGAGCGGGATACTGACATCAAGCTCGTCATCAGGGGCAACAACCTCTACATCAATGCAGGCGGCGCGTTCAACATCGTGGATGAGTCGGCAAATATCGAAATGATAGATGACCACTACACCGCGATGGATGAGACGTACTTCGAGGAAAACAACTTCGACTACAGCGCGTATCTGCCCGCCAAATACAAGGCCAGGTACACATCCATATATAAGCTGAGCAATATGCTGAGCAGCGGATGGAAAACGGTCAGCAACTTCAAAAAGGTCAAGAAATTCCTGATGATAGGATTCGTATTTGCAGCTATGTTCACCTTCCTGGCTGTGAGTAACGTACTCGGTATACTCGAGGTCAAGCCCATGGACTACAGAACCACGAGCGGCAACTACGTGACCATCTCAAATCCGGAGAAGAACAAAGGACTTCTGGAGGTGGTGGGCGGCCTCGAATCCGTGGAATACGTAATCCCGGGAGATACCAAAAAGGGCATAAGCCTGCCACTTGATGACTATCTCCAGACGACTGCAGCTACGGAGGAGCTCTCCGTATCGCTGGCAGAGACCAAGGTAATTAAAAACGAGCAGCTCATATACGGAAGCATGCCGGCCAAAGCGAACGAGGTGCTGCTGGACAAGGCGGTAATAGACGACTTCCTCAAGCAGGGACTCGGCAAAGCCGTCGGGCTCGATACCATGGAGAAATTCATCGGACGAAAGCTCAAGGTTCCGAACCTGCCGGATTACACCATATGCGGCATCACGGATACGGAATCGCCTTCGCTGTATGTGGAGGAAAGTCAGGTAATGTATCTGGCAGAATATGCCAACGCTCCGCAGGATGATTTCTCGTATATGGGAGATGAAGGAGCCGAGGAGGACATCATCAAGTCCGGCAAAGTCAGGGATATAGACCTTGCGGAAAACAATATCAAGATCAAAAAAGGCAACAAACCAAAAGCCATCTATGAGACGATCATAAATGCCAATCATGAAGAGGAGATTGCCATTGGCAAGACGCTCAACACAAAGGTTGCCGGACGAAAGCTCAAGGTTGTGGGATACTACACATCCGACAGCGCCGATGATGACACGTACTACGTACATCATGACACGATCGACAACGACTACATAATGAAGCAAAAGAGTTTCACGGCTTATGCCGAAAATCCGAGGCAGCTCAAAGCCATACTCGACCAGGAGAAACTCTCTTCAAAGATCAACGACACAAGAGACAAGAAGAGCTTCATACACCAGAGAAGAGACCAGCTGACATCCGCGCTGGTGGTGGCGGGCATCATCATGCTGATATCCCTGGTGGAGATGTTCCTGATGCTGAGATCGTCCTTCCTTTCGAGAATTAAGGAGGTCGGTACGCTGAGGGCCATCGGACTAAAGAAAAAGGACATCTACAGGATGTTTACGGGAGAGATACTTGTAATTACAATTATCACTGCCATTCCGGGTATTCTGATTATGTATTATCTGCTGACCCAGGTGGTCAAGATAACAGACTATATCGAGGGACTGTATATGATTAATCCTATGGTGGCCGGAACAGCCCTGGCCATAGTAGTGGTGTTCAATCTGATCGCAGGACTCATCCCCGTCTTTGTGACGATGAGGAAGACGCCTGCACAGATACTGGCACGTACGGATATTTGATACGGGGGAAGAAAATGGAAAGACAGCCGATTTATACCGAGTTATCGAACTGCAGGGACTGCTACAAATGCGTCAGGACCTGCCCGGTCAAGGCGATCCAGATTAAGGATGCGCACGCCGAGATCATTCACGACAGATGTACATTCTGCGGCATATGCGTCAACGAATGTCCGAACGACGTAAAGCAGCTCCGAAATGACGTGGACAAGGCCGTAATGGCCCTGATGGGAAACAGAAAGGTCATAGTATCGCTCGCTCCCGCGTACGTATCGGAGTTTCAGGGCCTCGGGGACAATTTCGTAAGAGCCCTGTACAAGCTCGGCTTTGATGCCGTATCGGAGACAGCCATAGGAGCTGCCCTGGTAACCGAAGCCCTCGATATGTACATGGATGAGCACGGCGAAGCGCCGTTTATATCCACCGCCTGCCCGGCTGTTGTGCAGCTGGTCAGAAAGTACTACCCCGAGAGCGTGGATAAACTCGCACCGGTGCCTTCTCCGCTTCAGACCCACAGCGCATATCTGAGGCATCTGTACGGAGATGACATAGTGATCGTATTCATCGGACCATGCATAGCCAAAAAGACCGAGGCGGATGAGCATCCGGGATACCCGGACATCGCTCTTACTTTCCGCGAGGTCGAGGCCTGGCTTGAAGAGGAAAATATCAGCCTCAGCGACATCGATACCGGAATCGCCGTGGACTTCGTACCTGCCAGGGCAGGAAGGTCCGCCATCTATCCGATAGAGAATGGTCAGATAGAGACCTCCCGCATCTGGATGAATCAGTTTATTGAGCAGACAGCGCTTTCGGTATCCGGAACAGCGAGAGTAATGTCGTCTCTTTCCGGAACTCACACAGACGATTTCCTGGAGGCGCTTTCCTGCGACGGAGGATGCATCAACGGACCGGGAACGACCAAGGTCGACTCTGCCGTAATCAGGAAGAAAGCCGTTGCACAGCATGTATTTGAGAGGCTGTCTGAACCGGACATATTCGAAGGTGACAGGGAGTTTGCCAAAGAAGTCCTGGAAAAGGGCTACGGGATCCTCAAGGCATCCCAGCCGACAAAGGCAGAGGTCGCTCTCACCGAGCATTCGGATGAGGAGATCGAAAAGGCGCTCAGGAAACTCGGAAAGACTTCGCCTGCGGACGAGCTGAACTGCGGAGGCTGCGGCTATGCGACCTGCCGTGATATGGCAAGAGCGCTGCTCGACGGGCTCTCCGAGACCGAGATGTGCGTCACCAAGATGAGAAAGGATGCAGAGAGCAAGGTAGATATCCTGCTTTCGACCATACCGCACGGCGTCGTTATCGTGGACAGCGAGCTCAGGATTGCCGACTGCAACAAGAAGTTCATAGATATATTTGAAGATTTCCCCGAGGGTTTCCTCGACGCGGACGGACTCCGCTCGTTCAGGGGAACTCCCGTATCGACATTCGTTCCTTTCGAGGAGAAGTTCAGGGAGCAGTTCTTCATGACCAAGCCGACCCAGTACAGATTCAGACACGAGGGAAAGATAATGCGAGTTACTTTCTTCCTCGTTGAGACCAAAGAACTCCTCGGTGCGATGTTTGAGGACATCACGACACCAACCGTAAGAAGGGAAGCCGTGGTCGGAAAGGCCGAAGAGGTAATCACGAAATCCCTCAATACCGTGCAGCAGATAGCTTCGCTGCTCGGAGAGAATGCTGCTGAGACGGAGATCGTGCTCAACTCCATAATCGAGGAATTCAACGTGCACTCCGAGGGCGCCGAATCCGGCGGCCTGATAGAGGAGCGCGATAATGACGAGGAAATAGCCGGAGGTGATGCGAGTGTTTAACGATATCTGCATCGACATCGACTATTCACAGATATATAAGCACGGCCAGAACATCGGAGGAGATGTATTCCTGATAGACAGGGACAAGGGCAGCAATATTATAACGGCAACCCTTTCCGACGGTCTCGGGAGCGGAGTCAAGGCCAATGTGCTGGCGTCCATTACGTCGCATATGGCCACCAAGATGTCATTCTCACCGATGGACCTGAGTCACTCGGCGGAGATCATCATGGACACCCTGCCGGTCGATAAGGAAAAGGGCATCAGCTATTCGACATTCACCATGGCGAGGCTGGTGTTTGCCGATGACAAGTCTTTCATAGATGTGGACCTGGTGGAATATGACAATCCTGAGAGCCTGCGCTTTTCGGGATCCGAACCCATCGAATGGGACAAGACAAAGACGAGGCTCCACAGAAAGGCGGCCGTAAAGGATGAGGTGATATACGCATCATCTTTTAACATGAAGCTCGGAGACCGCCTGATATTCTTCAGTGACGGTATAGCCCAGGCGGGAGTTTCGCTTGGAGAGCTGCCGGTAAACAGACCGAGCCGCCCTCAGTACTACGGAGGAGCAAATAAGCAGAGCGTATCGTCCAACGTGGTGTCAGCCGCAGCGGCCGCAGCGGCAGCCGAGGCAGCAAAACCCAAAGAGTGGGGCGTGGATAACGTGAGAGAATTCGTATCAAAACTGCTTGGAGAACAACCTGACATTGACTCAAGAGCGCTTTCAAGAGCGATAGTCAGAGAGGCTTACAAACACGACAACTACAAGTCAAACGACGACATCACATGTGCCGTTGTGGCGGTAAGAAGGCCGAACAGAACTCTCATAGTGACAGGAGCTCCGAGAAATAAAACATCCGACAGGAGGCTCGGCGAGATAGTTGCGGGTTATGAGGGGAACACCATAGTCTGCGGCGGCACGACAGCCAAGATTATCGCAAGAGAACTTGGAAAAGACGTAAAGGCTGACAGAAGCCCCGCCGGAAATCTGCCGCCTGCCGCGATAATCGACGGAGTTACGCTCACGACGGAGGGCATGCTGACACTTACCGAGGTTGCCGAGAGGCTCGATAAAAAAGTTCTCCTCAAGAACATGCCGGAGGATGCTGCCAAGAGGATAATCAGCATTTTAAGGGAGTCCGATCAGGTGGAATTCATAGTCGGGACCAAGATCAACGATGAGACGGACGATCCGACGACAGCTGCGAAGATAGGTGTGAGATTCCCGGTTGTGGATAAGATCGCGACCGCGCTTGAGGACAAATATTTCAAAGAAGTGGAAGTTAAATACTATTAAGTGATATACTTACCAGAAATTCAAGGGATAAAGAAGACGGAGGAACAATATGGCATTTGCAACAGCTGAAGAGTATAAGGAAATGGCGGGCAACTTCATCCATGACATCATCGATGAAGACCTTAAAAGCGGCAAACACAGCGAAATCATCACGAGATTTCCGCCCGAACCGAACGGCTACCTTCATATAGGTCACGCCAAGTCGCTGTGCCTGAATTTCGGTACCGCGCTCAAATACGGCGGCAGATGCAATTTAAGATATGATGATACAAACCCCGTCAAAGAGGATATCGAGTTTGTAAAGTCCATAGAGAACGACGTTAACTGGCTGGGATTCCAGTGGGATGAAAAGCTCTGGGCGTCGGACTACTTCGATACCATGTACGAGGCTGCGGTAGAGCTCATCAAACAGGGCAAGGCTTTCGTATGCGAGCTGACTCCGGATCAGATAAGGGAGTACAGAGGTACTCTCAAAGAGCCCGGCAAGGAAAGCCCGTACAGAGACAGACCCATCGAGGAGAATTTAGAGCTCTTTGAGAAGATGAGAGCCGGAGAATTCAAGGACGGAGAAATCTGCCTGAGAGCCAAGATCGACATGGCTTCGCCTAATATCAATATGAGGGATCCCGTCATCTATAGAGTGGTGCACGAGGCGCATCACAACACGGGTGACAAGTGGTGCATCTATCCGATGTATGACTTCGCACATCCCATCGAGGATGCGATAGAGGGCATCACCCACTCAATCTGCACACTCGAGTTTGAGGACCACAGACCTCTCTATGACTGGGTCGTAAGGGAAGTCGGCTTCTGGCCGAATCCGCCGCGCCAGATTGAGTTCGCACCTCTTAACATCACAACCATGATCATGAGCAAGAGGTTCATCAAGAAACTCGTGGATGCGGGAAATGTCGACGGCTGGGACGATCCGAGGCTCTGCACGCTCGCAGGAGTCAGGAGGAGAGGATACACGCCCGAAGCCATCCGTAAGTTCTGCAACGACATCGGCGTTACCAAGGCGGATACAATGATCGACATCGCACAGCTCGAGCAGTGCGTCAGGGAGGATCTGCAGCTCAAGGTACCTGCCATCAATGTCGTAAAGAACCCGATAAAGGTGATCATCGATAATTATCCGGAGGATAAAATCGAGATGTGCACCGTCGAAAACAACAGCAAGGTGCCTGAGATGGGAACGCGCGAGATTCCGTTCGGAAGAGAACTCTGGGTGGACGGAGACGACTTCATGGAGGTTCCGGCCAAGAAGTACTTCAGACTCTTCCCGGGCAACGAAGTCAGATTCAAGGGTGCATATTTTATCACCTGCAACGAAGTTGAAAAGGATGCTGACGGCAACATCGTCTGCCTCCATTGCACATATGACCCCGAGACTCACAGCGGCTCCGGATTCGAAGGCCGCAAGGTCAAGGGCACCATACATTTCGTAGAGGCATCGACCGCGGTTAAAATCAAGATTCGCGAGTACGGATATCTCATGAAGGAAAACGAAGAGACCGGAGAGATGGAATTCGACCCCGAGTCCCTGAAAGAAACCTGGGGCTATGCCGAGCCGTCCGTAAAGGATGTCAAGGCCGGAGAGAGATTCCAGTTCTTCCGCAAAGGATATTACATCGCTGATTCCGAGCTGACGACTGATGATGAAAAAGTATTCAACAGCATCGTCGGACTAAAGAGCAGCTGGAAGTAAGCTTTCCTTCGGATTATACGGCGTTGCCGTAACGACGGAAAGCTTGATCTCCGTCGGCTGCGCTCCTACGATGAAAGCTTTCCTTTAAAATGAGGTAATAGTATAGGAACGTTAATTGACACAATCTTGAATTTTTCGCAAAACCATCCTGAACTCGCCGTGGGTATGACCACCGTGTTCAGGTGGATTTTTGTTGTGCTTGCGGCATACATACTGCTGATTGCGATAGTATCGCTGCTCACGACGAGAGCGACCCCCGAGATATGGGGCTACTACATGGTCGAGGACGGCGGCGGGAGCTTTCCGATTACGCACTGGGAGAACGTGATAGGAAGGTCCAAATCGGCGGACCTTAATATCCCGCTTTCCACAGTCTCGAATAACCATGCGATACTGAGCAGATATGATGAGGACAGGTGGACGCTGAAAGACCTCGGGTCAAAGAACGGAAGCTTTGTAAACGGCAGGCAGCTCGATCCGGACAAGCGTTACCTGATAGAGCCCGGAGATGAGATAGTCACGGGAGATGTATACTCCACCGTGACCCCTCCGAGCCTTGAAGAGTCGCATAATAACGAAGTTATGAGGAGCATGGACAAGGAGCCGGTTGCGCCGTGGAAGATTCTCCTGGCCATTACGCTGTTTCAGGCCATGACCATAGTGCAGCTGGTGCTTGCCATGGGAGAGGAGATTACGGTTTCCGCGGTATTGTCCATAGTCATACTCTCGGCAGTGATGTGGGGATATGTCACATTCTTTAAAGCCATGGGACGTAAGGGCTTTGAGATGGAGATGATAGCTTTCTTCATGTCGACGATTAATCTCGCGGTCACCACTTCATTTGATCCGACCAAGACACTCACGGAGCTGATAGCTTTGCTGCTCGGACTGGCCCTCATGATATTCATGTGCATTTATCTGAGAGACCTGGACAGGACCAGGAAATTGAGGCCTGTCCTGCTCATTCTTGCGGTTGTGGCTCTCCTCATAAATCTGATTTTCGGAAAGGCGCAATTCGGAGCCGTGAACTGGATAAGGATAGGAGGCACTTCGGTGCAGCCGTCGGAAATAGTAAAGATAGCATTTATCTGCATAGGCGCGGGCACGCTGGAGGAGCTCTATGATAAGCGAAACACCATAGTCTACGCGGCTTTTTCGCTTTTCTGTCTCGGATGTCTGGCTCTTATGAGCGACTTCGGAACGGCTCTTATATTCTTTGCGACATATCTGGTGGTTTCGTTCCTCAGAAGCGGTGACTTCTCCAGGCTGATACTCACCGGTGTAGGTGCGGGCGCCATGGGACTTATGGTGCTCAAGTTCAGCGCATATATAGCGGACAGGTTTGCCGCCTGGGGTCATGTCTGGGATCCCGAGTTCATGGACGGCCAGGGCTACCAGCAGACAAGGACCATGTCCTTTGGTGCGGGCGGAGGACTTCTCGGACTCGGCGCCGGAAACGGGGATCTCAAGTATGTCGGAGCATCAAATACCGACCTTGTATTCGGGTTCGTCACAGAGGAGTGGGGACTTATCATCGCGATACTCCTGGTGCTCTGCATCATCACGCTTTGCATATTCGCTGTGATGAGCATAGTTGCGGGCCGCTCTACTTTCTATACGATATGCGCTTGCGGAGCAGCGACGATATTCATGGTGCAGACCATGCTGAATGTGTTCGGATCCGTGGATCTCTTCCCGTTGACGGGTGTTACGTTTCCGTTTGTATCCACGGGAGGTACCAGCCTTATGACCTCATGGGCCATGCTCGCCTTTTTCAAGGCGGCAGACATGCGGCGCGACGCCAGCCTGGCTGTGAGAGGAGAGGAGGCATGGCATGCGTAAACAGGAAAGAAGAGCATGGATCTGCCTTTTCATAGCATTGATACTGTTCGTCGGAACAGGAATCTTTACGTACAGGTTCGTCAGGGACGGATCCAAATGGGCGAGCTTTTACGGCAACACTCAGATATATACGGACGGACAGATTAACAGAGGTACGGTGCTCGACAGAAATGATGAGCTCCTGCTTGACTGCACGCCCGAAGGAATATTCTACAGCGATGACTGGACCACGAGGGTAGCTACCGTACATGCCGTCGGAGACACCAGGGGCAATGTCCCTTCGGGTGCCATCAATCTCTTTGCTAGCCAGCTGGTCGGCTACGACCTGTTGAACGGAACCTACAATACAAATGCCGCAGGAAAGACGATCAAACTTACAATCGATGCCGAGGCCAACAGAACCGCATACAATGCCCTGAACGGCAGGACGGGAGCAGTCGGCGTATACAACTGGAAGACGGGAGAGATAGTCTGCATGGTGAGCACTCCGTCGTTTGATCCTTACGAGGGTGCGCCGGATGATGAAGGCTCGTACTACTTCAACAACTTCCTGTCCGGAACCATGACTCCGGGATCGACATTCAAGCTCGTGACGGCAGCAGCCGTAATCGAAAACCTCCCGGACAGAGGCGATTTTACTTTCGACTGCGATGGAGTGAATGAATTCAACGGAACGGATTTCACCGATATAAACGAACATGGAGAGGTGGACTTCAGAGAAGCGCTTGCCGTATCCTGCAACGGAGCCTTTGGGGCACTGACCAGAGAAGTCGGCGGCAGGACGATGAAAGAATATGCAAAAAAGACGGGCCTTTCGGAGTCTCTTACATTTGACGGTATAGAGACGGCCGCCGGATCTTTTAAGTTCCCGACCGATGACGATATCAGGCTCAGCTGGGCCGGCATAGGGCAGTCCCAGGACCTGGTCAATCCATGTACGATGATGGTATACATGGGTGCCATAGCAAACGGCGGAGAGCCCGTTCAGCCATCACTTATTAAGGATACTTCGTTCATCGATGAGATAAGGGGCGCAAAGAGCTTGGGCAGGTATATAGACGAGTCCACCGCGGCAGAGCTCAGGGATATGATGAAAAACAACGTGGTTGAAAACTACGGCGAAGACAACTACCCGGGTATGGACCTTTACGCCAAATCCGGAACTGCGGAGACGGGCGGAGAGGATTCAGATGCGTGGTTTGTAGGATTTACGGATGACGAGAATGCACCGTACGCGTTTGTCGTCTGGGTCAAGGAAGGCGGCGGAGGTTCTTCCGTTGCGGGACCGATTGCCAGGGATGTCATACAGACCCTGCAGCACACGTCACTGTAGACGCGACTGAGAACTTTTGGTATAAAAAACAAATTATACAGGGGAAATACGCAAAAAAGGTTGACACGTTCCCAATATACATTTACTATTGGGTAGTCAAACAAATGAATAACACCTGACCCGATAGAGGTTGCGGAGATTAAGAGTAGCGGTTCGCACAGTGTGGGAACTTAGGACCGTGAAAGGATGATCCGCCGAAGTTTGCCCGGCACCCGAGCCCGGCATACTGGGACGGCGTAATAAGATGCGCCGGACTGTCACGCAAGTGGAGAGCTATCATGGTATGAGGAAAGTTACCTGGTCCATGATGCGTTTCAGCGTTATTCATGGATTTTTTCTTTATCAAGTAAGCAAGGAAATGGAGGTAACTTATGGATCAGACACCTGCTTTATTTGCAACTGCATGGGCGGTACTTCCGCCGCTTATCGCCATCGTACTGGCGCTTATCACAAAAGAAGTTTACAGCTCACTCTTCCTGGGAGCACTGACCGGCGCGATACTGTATGCCGGAGCTGACTTCGACGGAATACTCAATCACCTGCTCTATGAGGAGGTCGGAGAGAGCAAATACGGAGTCATCAGCGCTCTTTCAGACAGCTGGAACGTGGGAATATTGATTTTCCTGGTCATACTCGGCATCATCGTGGCACTGATGAATCTCTCGGGAGGTTCCAAGGCCTTCGGAGCCTGGGCTCTCAAGAGGGTTAAGTCCAGGGTGGCAGCTGAGCTGGCCACAGTCATCCTCGGTGTGATCATCTTCGTGGACGACTACTTCAACTGCCTGACGGTAGGAAGCGTTATGAAGCCGGTTACGGATAACTTTAAGATATCCAGGGCTAAACTCGCTTACATTATCGACGCAACTGCGGCTCCTGTCTGCATCATCGCTCCCGTATCTTCATGGGCCGCAGCAGTTTCGAGCTTTGCAGGCGAAGGACAGGGCATCTCGCTCTTTATAAGATGCATCCCTTACAACTTCTACGCAATATTTACACTCATCATGATGATTGCGCTCATCTTCATGAAATTCGACTACGCCACAATGGCGAGGTTTGAAATGAACGCAGTCGAGAACGGAGATCTCTTCACTGTAGAGGATGAGAACGTAAGCCTGGCTGACGCTGCAGAGGAAGGAAGCGATAAAGGTACAGTGCTCGACCTCGTACTTCCTGTAGTAGTACTGGTAGTAAGCTGCGTACTCGGAATGATATACACGGGCGGATTCTTCAGCGGAACCGGATTCGTTGATGCATTCTCAGAGTCCGATGCTGCCAGAGGACTTTCGATGGGAGGCCTCGTGGCACTCATCATCGTCATCATTTACTTTCTGTTCAGACGCACAATCAGCTTCAAGGAAATTATGGGTTGTATACCTGAGGGCATGAAGGACATGTCTTCACCTATCCTGGTGCTCACACTCGCATGGACACTTAAATCCATGACAGACAGCCTGGGCCTCGCTGATTATGTAAGCGGACTCGTAGAGGACATGCAGGGCGCCGCAGTAGGCATCATCCCGGCAGCACTCTTCCTGATTGCATGCGTACTCGCATTTGCATCAGGCACTTCATGGGGAACATTCGGCATCCTCATCCCGCTCGGACTTGCAATCACAGAGACACATCCGGAGCTCTCCACTCCGATTATCGCAGCATGCATGGCAGGCGCAGTATACGGCGACCACTGCTCACCTATCTCGGATACCACAATCATGGCTTCCGCAGGTGCAAACTGCAACCACGTATCACACGTGTCGACTCAGCTGCCTTACGCAACCACAGTAGCTGCTGTATCCGCAATTTCATATGTGATCGCAGGATTTGTAAGCAGCCCTGTGATTCCGCTGATCGTGGGAATCGTACTGCTGCTCGGAACACTCTTCTTCA
The DNA here is from genome assembly GCA_900318105.1 of uncultured Eubacteriales bacterium. Classification (GTDB taxonomy): domain Bacteria; phylum Bacillota; class Clostridia; order Peptostreptococcales; family Anaerovoracaceae; genus Crickella. The sequence goes on along the minus strand of ONJG01000021.1, from coordinate 5,475 downwards.
TCAGAAACAGAGAAGGTTCATACAGAATTCCGGAAAGCGCCAATATAAATCAGGCAGCCTCGGAGTAAAAATCCCGAATAATCCGGTGCTGCATATGAAATGCACATAAAATGCCCGGATTAAATCACAAAAATGATAAATAATCCGTACACCGAATCGCTAATTTCGACATCGGTGTACGGATTTTACATTATTCGCATAAGCGCGATTTCATGTACGGACAAACCCCGCTGCTAATTCTTTTATCCGTACATATCGATAAGATTGGTGTATAATTAATGCAGAAGAACAGGAGTATAAGTTGAATTTCACATCATCGGAAACTGACTTTGTAAAAGATAACGAAGCCTATGTGCCGATTCCGGACAGCGATAAGAGGCGCATAGAAAGCGAGGATGAGCTGAGGGTAGAGCTGGATAAAAGGACAGAGGGCGCTCAGCTCGATATGAGGCATTGCATATTCAAAGGATTGAATCTTGCGGGCTGGGATATGACGGGCCTCGATTTGTCGCGGGCCACCTTTGAGAAATGTGACCTCGGAGGCACTGACTTCAGCGGTTCGAATCTCGATAACGTGGCATTTTATGACAACAATCTGGTGGGCATGAAGCTGTGCGGATGCAAGGCCAGAGGCTGCAGCTTCAGGTTCCAGGACATGGCGGACATAGACCTCAGGGGAGCCAATATATATTCGTCGGTTCTCGAGGATGCGATCAACCAGGACAAGGTCATAATCGATGATGATACCAGATGGTACAAGATGCGCTGCCCTGAGAAGGGCGAAGCCTTCATCGCGTGGAAGTGCTGCACGGACCTCAGGGTTGTGATGATGCTGGTGCCACGCGATGCCGAGCGTTGCATGGCAACGCTCGAGACAGGGCGCGTATCAAAGGTAAAAGTGCTCAAGATAACCAATATAGACGAAACCGAGAATTACACCTGGGCGCAGTCGACCGTTGACCCGGACTTCTATTACGAGGTCGGCAAATGGCTGGAGCCTGCCAACGGATTTCAGACAGACAGATGGAAGGATTCGTCGCCGGGGATTCACTTCTTCCTCGACAGACAGCAGTGCGTGGATTATCAGTCGAAATAACAGAAGACGGAGTGTGTGAAATGGGAAATGATTATCTGCTGGAGAGATTGCTACGCGAGAGAGATCCATTGCTCCATAAGAGAGTGAAGGACAGCGTGTTTGTGCTTGAACACATGCTGAATGCTTTTCTTGTGCGTTTTCCGAACTTTACGGACCACTCTGTGCTGCACAGCCTCGATGTTCTGAGGTTCTGCAATGAGATTATCGGTGAGGAGAGAGCGCAAAAGCTCAGTGCGGGAGAGATATACGTAATAATAATGGCGGCATATCTCCATGATATCGGCATGGGCATAGGCGAAAAAGAATACAAAGAGTTTTCGGCGGACGAGGCATTTGCCGAATACTTCAGGCTCCATGAAAATCCGGACAGCGCCACTGTGGTCAGGACATTTCACAACGAGTTCAGCGGCATGTTCATCAGGAAGTACGCAGGACTATTCGATATACCGTCGGACGACCTGACATTTGCCGTCATACAGACATCGCGCGGGCACAGAAAAACCGACCTGTTTGATGAAGAGGAATTCCCGGAACTCGAGACAGAATACGGAAGGGTGCGGACGGCATATACCGCTGCGATTATCCGGCTTGCAGATGAGATTGATGTGGCTTCGGAGAGAAATCCCGAATTGCTCTTTGACAGCTCCACTTATACGGATGAGGGAAACAGGCTGGCCTTTGGGTCGCACGAATCGATCAGAAGCGTGGAGGTGACGGAGGATGCGATTATTCTGCATACCCGGCCCATATCTGAGGAATTTGTCCGCGTTGTGGATGAACTGGCAGAGAAAATACAGGGAACGCTCGACTACTGCAGGGATGTGACCGAAAAGAGAAGCGATATCGGGATCACCCAGAAGGACGTTCTTGTAAAACCAAGTGACAATTAAAGGGTGTTGTATGCATTTGCATACAATAATATAATACATGAGGGACATTATTTTTTATTTCTGATGGCGTAAGGGCATTTAGAAATCGGAGGAAAGTATTATGAAAGTAATCATGTCCGGTAACGAAGCGATCGCCCGCGGAGCATATGAAGGCGGCGTGAGATTTGCTTCGGCATATCCGGGAACACCGAGCACCGAGATTCTCGAGAACATGCCTCAGTACGGAGAGAACATCTACTCCGAGTGGGCACCGAACGAGAAGGTAGCCACAGAGGCTGCAATCGGCGCATCAATTGCCGGCGTTAGATCGCTCTGTGCAATGAAGCACGTGGGGCTCAATGTCGCGGCAGACCCAATCTACACATTTGCATACACAGGTGTGACAGGCGGCTTTGTAATCGTGGTCGCAGATGACCCTGGTCAGCACAGTTCGCAGAACGAGCAGGACAACAGGAATCAGGCCAAGGGAGCAAAGCTCCTCGCGCTTGAGCCATCCGACTCGCAGGAGGCGCTGGATTTCACAAAGAAAGCGTTTGCCCTCTCAGAGAAGATGGACATGCCTGTGATGATGCACGTAACCACGAGAATATGTCACTCCAAGTGCATCGTGGAGACGGGCGACAGAACAGAAGTCGACGTTCCTGACTTTGAACCGCAGATCAGAAAGTACGTAACGGCACCGGCGAACGCAAAGGTGCTGAGAGCAACTCTTGAAGAGAGGCTTGCCAAGGCTCAGGAGTTTGCTTGTGACTGCGAATTCAACAGAGTGGAGATGCACAGCACCAAAATCGGTGTCATCACATGCGGAGTTTCCTACCAGTATGCAAGGGAAACATTCGGAGATGATGCATCCTATCTCAAACTCGGAATCATAAATCCGCTGCCGGATAAACTCATCAAGGATTTCTGCAGCAAGGTAGACAAGGTATACATTGTTGAAGAGATGGATCCGTACATCGAAGAGCACGTCAAGTCGCTCGGCATCGAGTGCACGGGCAAGGACGTAATTCCGAGATTCGATGAGCTCAACACGGACATAGTAAGGAAGGCGTTCCTCGGAACAGAGCCCGAGACATACAAGAGCGATGTTGCCACAGTGGTAAGGCCGCCGGCACTTTGCGCAGGCTGCCCGCACAGGGGATTCTTCTATGAGCTTTCCAAGAGAAAGAACATCATGATCACGGGAGACATCGGATGCTATACGCTCGGCTCCGCCGCACCGCTGAATGCGATGCACACGACAATCTGCATGGGAGCATCCATCTCGCAGGGACATGGCGCATCAATCGCGCTCAAGGATGCAGGCAAGGAGACAAAGGTAGTATCCGTAATCGGAGACTCCACCTTCTTCCATACGGGTGTCAACTCCCTGATGGATGCCGTATATAACGGCGGACACAATCTGTCCGTAATCCTCGACAACAGAATCACCGGCATGACAGGTCACCAGCAGAACCCGGGCACAGGATACACTCTGATGGGCAAAGAAGCACCGGAAGTGGACATCCCGGCACTCTGCAGAGCAGTGGGTGTTAAAGAGGAAAACATCATCACCGTCAACCCGAACCACCTCGATGAGGTCAAGGAAGCGCTCGACACGCTCCTGCCAAAGGACGAGCCGACAGTTCTCATCACGAGATGGCCGTGCGTGCTGAAGAAGTTCAGCCAGCAGGATATCGACGAATTCCCGACGCTGCACAAAACGCAGTGCGTGATTGATCAGGACAAATGCAAGAACTGCAAGATGTGCGTAAAGACCGGTTGCCCGGCTCTGATCTCCACAAAGGATCAGGTGGTTATCGACTACACGAGCTGCAACGGCTGCACGGTCTGCAAGCAGGTTTGCCCATTTAATGCTATTGAGGAGGTGACGAGATAATGAGTGAAGTTAAAAACATCCTCCTGGTAGGAGTAGGCGGACAGGGCACGATCCTGGCAAGTAAGATTCTGACCAGCGGCCTGATGAAGGCAGGCTACGACGTCAAGATGAGTGAGATTCACGGAATGTCCCAGAGGGGAGGCTCCGTATCCACACAGGTCAGATACGGCGATAAAGTTTATTCACCTATCGTGGGCAAAGGCTCGGCAGACGTAATCGTCGCATTCGAAGAGATGGAAGCTCTGAGGTGGCTCGATCATCTCAAGATAGGTGGCACGATGGTAATCAACGACTTCCAGATACAGCCGGTTCCGGTAAACCTCGGAGCTGCTGAGTATCCCGAGGGCATCATAGATCACCTCAAGGGCATCTGTGATGTGCACGCGTTCAAGGCAGCTGAGATCGCAACAGAACTCGGCAACCCTAAAGCGATGAACATCGTTCTCCTCGGCGCCCTCGTCAAGTCCATGGGCGGCCTTGATGAGATCGACTGGGATGCCGAGATAGAGGCCAATGTAAAGCCCAAGTTCGTGGAGCTCAACAAGAAAGCTTTCCACGCAGGATACAATCTCTAGTTTTCTACTATTATATATAGAGAGAAAGTATACAAGCGCCCGCATCAAGGCGGGCGCTTTACTTGAAACAATTTCTGTAGCGTGTTAGTATTAGCGTTGCGAAAAGGAGATTGATATGAGAACTGTAATGCTCATCGCAAGCGTCGCGATGATAGCTTCCGGAATATTTTGCATAGCCAACTCAAGCGCGGCATTTCTGTCGCTTGCGTTCATAATAGGTGCGGTGCTCGTTGTGCTCGGTGCCTGCGAGATGATCATAGGCAGAAGAGCGGACTTCGAGAGAGATGAAGTGGGCATGGGCCTCACCAAGGACGGAATCATGCTGTTCATCCTCGGCATCGTGATTATCAGCGGACAGATCACAGACGATATGGTGGCACTCATGCTGTTCGGACTCTTCCTCCTGATGGAAGGCGTAATGTCATTCAGGAACGACTGGCTGGATGTATCGCATATTGCAAGAGAGCAGAGAGGGGGCATGACCATAAGTGCATCCATGATAGTCATAGGCACTTATATGTTCTTTAACACCGCAACATTCAGGGTTCCGGTCATATTGCTCATAGGAGTATCTATGATAATCCTAGGCTTCAGGAGGTTCATGCAGTCATTTACCATCGAATACATCAGGCCGAGCTTCATAACGGGAAATGAAGAAAAGCTCAAGGAAGCTCAGGAGGAAGAAAAGAGAGCCCTGGCCAAAGCCAAAGAAGGTATACGCGAGCAAAAGACCGCTCAGAGACGAATCAAAAAAATCGAGGAAGACATCGCTGCAGAGCAGAGCCTTGTACTCGATGCACAGCTCAGAAAACAGGAACGCGAATACGAGGAAAACCTCAGCGAATAAGAGCTTAATCAAAGCCGAAAAACAAAGCAGAAAATTTTTAAAAATTTCTGCTTTTTTGTTGCAAAAAACTGTTGACACAGGAGGTGCAGATATATAAAATAATAAAGCTGTCGCTCTTGAGAGCGCAGCGGAACATTGAAAACTTCATAGTGCAGAACAGGTCTTGAAATTACAAGGGCTAAGGCCCT
>ONJG01000010.1 GCA_900318105.1 uncultured Eubacteriales bacterium | reverse complement strand
TCCGAATGCATGACCGCCGGCAGCCTGCCTTTCGGCATAGAGCCTTACGAGGTCCTCCGCAATCTCCTCGACGGCTCTTCTGGCGCGCTCCCTGGTGCGCGCCCAGCTGCCGCCCGAGAGCTTGGAAAGCGCCGGAGCATTTCCCGAATTACCTATGTATTTCTGAATCACATCAAGCTGCTCCGTCGGGATATAGAGAGTATCCGATCCCGCATATCTGATGAGCAGGTAGTCCCTGGTCTGACCGTCCGCGGTCAGCGGATGTATGCCCTCGAATCTTCCGATTCCGTGAGCCTCGTGTACTACGTAATCACCTTTTTTCAGATCCGAAAATCTGATGGAGTCCGAGGATTTTTTCTTCTTTGCAGGCTTTCTGGTCTGTTTCTGTGAGCCGAATATGTCGCTGCCTGCAATATAGCAGAGCTTTTCATCATCCATGATAAATCCGGACGAGAGGCTGCCGTTTCTGTAGCTTACCCTTATATCGGCATCCCTGATATCCGCTATATCAAGATACTCCCTGATTCTCTGATTCTTCTCTTCGCTCCCCGCCGCTATTACAATGTCATATCCACGCGATGCGAGCCTGCCCACTTCAGATGCGAAGAGATCTATCTTTCCATTGAACGGAGCTATCTGCCTGCTCCTTATGTTTATTATCTCGTCTGTTCTCTCCGCTCCGTCAAGTCTCTCCGGAAACGGAGTATAGACATCTATTGTTGCGGCCTTATATATCCCGTGAAGCTCCTCCTTCGTATAAGGCTCCCTCAGTTCCTTTGCCGCTGCTTCCGGATCGACAAACGACAGGCAGTTCTTTCCTGCATAATCCCACAGCCTGTATTCCGGCACATTGAAATATTCGAGAAAATCCGCATATATCTGAAGGTTCATATCGCCCTCAAATATATCCTTTATCCTGCCCTTGTATTCCTCGAGCTTGTCTATTCTCCCATCCTGTGCATCGGGGCCCGGAAGCTCCTTTCTTATTTTCTTTATCCTTTTGTCATACTCCTTAAGTATGGCGTCCAGCGCCTTTTCCTTTTCTTCGCCGGTTGGGATGAACTCAGCGGCAGGCCCTATTATTATTTCATCAAGCACCGAAAGCGACCTCTGGCTGTCGCTGTCAAATTCCCTAATCGAGTCCACCTCGTCATCGAAGAATTCTATCCTGACGGGATTATCCGAAACCGGCGGATACACATCGAGTATTCCGCCTCTTGAGGTAAATTCCCCTTCAGATTCCGTCACGCTGCCCGCCTTGTATCCTGAGCGGACCAGCATTTCCCTTAAAACAGCGGGATCGATTCTGTCGCCTGTCTTTACGGTCGTCACACATGAGCCGAATCTCGAAGGATCTGCCGTCAGTTTGATCGCGGCAGAAACAGGTGCTATTACTGCAAGAGGCGGCTTTGATGCATCCCTTGGCTCCGAAAGCAGCTGAAGTGCCTTTATCCTCTCAATAAGGGCCGCTCTGTCCCTGGCCTCATAGAGTATCTGCAGGTCTTCGCTTTCGGATAGAACCAGTATCTCCGCATCAGGCACATAAAAAACGAGGTCTCGCGCCAGGCTTGCTGCTGTTCGCCCGGTGGAGACCACCGCAAGTAGCTTATTCTCTTTCTTGAGCGTCCTGGACAACAGATATGCCGTCCTGCTGCCGCTCACACCCGTATAATTTCTTATCATTCCGCTACGTGATTATGCCTGCTCATGGCAACTTCAATCCCGAGCCTCACTATATCCTCTGCCGCAGATGCTGCGTCGGCTGCTGCTCTGTCCAGCACCGCCTGCTCTTCTTTGGGGACCTTTCCTATAACCCTGTCCACAAGATCCTCATCGGAAGATGCCGCTCCGACCCCTATTCTGATCCTCGGAAACTCTTTGGTTCCGAGCTCTGACACGACGGATTTCATGCCGTTATGCGTCCCGGCTCCCCCGGATTTTCTGATCCTGATCGAACCCGTCGGAAGGTCCACATCGTCATAGATTATAATCAGATTTTCTGACGGAATATCAAAGTACATGGCCGCTTCCCTTGCGGCAATTCCACTCCTGTTCATATATGTCTCGGGTTTGACCAGCACGACCTTGCGTCCCGCAATCCTCCCCTGACCTATGACAGAGTGAAATTTTGATTTGCGTATATCAATGGAATTGCTGTCTGCCAGCACATCGAGCGCCCTGTATCCCATGTTGTGGCGGGTTTTGGCATATTCATCGCCCGGATTTCCCAGGCCTACTATCACATATGTATCTGCCGCGCTCCCTGCCTTGGTATTCGCTTTTCTCCGTCTGAAAAGTCCTATCATATCCCTTTTAGTCCATGCGGCAGATGTGCTGCCGTTTTATCTTGCATCAAACATTACCGAAATCGGCTTGTTGGAATAAACCCTTGAAATTGTCTCGGCGAATATATGTCCGACGGACAGTATCGTCAGCTTTTTGATTCTCTTTTCCTCGGGAATCGGAACCGTGTTTAAAAGCACCATCTCTTTGATCGGGCTCGCCTCGATTCTTTCAATCGCAGGTCCCGAGAGAACGCCGTGTGTCGCGCATGCATAAACGCATTTTGCGCCGAGATCGGTCAGGGCCTTTGCGGCGTTGCATATGGTGCCCGCTGTATCGATCATGTCATCGAGTATTACGCAGTTCTTGCCCTCGACTTCACCGATTATGTTCATAATCTCGCTCTTGTTTGGCTCAGGCCTTCTCTTGTCGATTATGGCAATCGGCACGTTGAATGGCTTGGCCATATTGCGCGCTCTTGTAACCGAGCCGTGGTCCGGAGATACGATTACGAGGTCGTCCAGGTCCTTGAGCTTGAAATAGTCGGTCAGAAGCGGCTGTCCTATCATGTGGTCAACCGGTATGTCGAAAAAGCCCTGCTCCTGTGATGCATGAAGGTCCATGGTAATAACCCTGCCTATGCCGGCAGCAGTAATCATATTGGCTATAAGCTTGGATGTAATCGGGTCTCTGGCCTTAGCCTTACGATCCTGCCTTGCATATCCGTAATACGGCATTACCGCGGTCACGCTCCTGCACGATGCTCTTCTGAGGGCATCTGCCATTATGAGCAGTTCCATGATGTTGTCATTGACCGGCGTGCTTGTGGACTGGATGATAAAGCAATCTTTGCCTCTTACCGAGTCCCAGATACTTACGCTGGTCTCACCGTCGCTGAACTTGGTTACTGTTGACTTTCCGAGTTCAACTCCCATATGCTCTGCGATTTCCTCGGCGAGCTCGGGATGAGAATTGCACGTAAACAGTCTGAGATTGGAAAATGCATCACTTGGCATGGCGGGAACCTCCTGGGTCATAAATAATGAGTTATATCGTCTGCTCTTCTTTGTTTAAGAGCATGTCACCTACTTTGTATACATCTCCTGCGCCCATGGTCATGGCTATGTCTCCCTCACCGGCGAACTTGTTGATGTACTTGACTATATCCTCGAAGTCTTTTACGTAATATACCTGCTTATCAGGGTGCTTGGCCCTGATGGCGTTCATGAGCTTGTATGATGAGACGTTGTATATGTCCTTTTCCCTGGCCGCATATATGTCGGTCAGCACCAGGACATCCGCATCCTCAAAAGCATCCGTGAATTCGTCAAACAAAGCCTTCGTTCTCGTATATGTATGCGGCTGGAAGATAAGCCAGAGCTTGTTGTGTTTTACATTCTTTGCTGCAGACAATGTGGCCTTGATTTCGGTCGGATGATGAGCGTAGTCGTCTATCACCTTGACTCCGTTTTCGGTCGTTCCGTTGAAGTCGAATCTCCTGCCCGTTCCGGTGTACTCCTTGAGGGTATTTGCTATGACCTCGGTGTCTGCCCCGAGATATCTCGTGGTTACAAATGCAGCCATGGCGTTCAGCACATTGTGCTCTCCCGGAACCGAAAGCTCCAGATGCGCCACAGTCTCTCCTTTATGGCAAACATCAAACTGAGGGTTGCCGTTCTCATCGAACTCTATGTTCTCTGCGTAATAGTCGTTGCCCTCGCTGTAGCCATATGTGATTTTATTGGTCTTGTCCTTGAGTATGCTCCTTACGAATGGATTGCCGCCGAACGCAATAATGACTCCGTCCTCCGGGATCCTCTCCACAAAGGTGCGGAATGATTTGACGATATGGTCCATATCCTTGAAGTAATCGAGGTGGTCTGAGTCGATATTGAGAATTACTCCTATGCTCGGTCTGAGCTCCAGGAAGCTGTCCATATACTCACAGGCCTCGCTTACGAGATATCCCGTGCCGCCGATTTCGACATTGCCGTGAATCTGCGGGAGATTGCCTCCGACGAGAATGGTCGGTTTGAAGTCTGCATTTCTCAGGATCAGTGACGTCATGGATGTGACCGTGGTCTTTCCGTGCGTTCCGCAGATCGCCACCGAGTGATCGTAATCATCCATAATCATGCCGAGTACTTCGGCCCTGGAAAACATCGGAAGTCCGAGTTCCCTAGCCCTTATCACCTCGGGATTATCATCGGAAACCGCAGCGGAGTAGACGATTGCATCGACATCCTCCACATTTTCGGGCTCGTGTGAACTGTATACTTTGATTCCGACCGACTCAAGATGCTCTGTTACCTTGCCCGGATTGATGTCAGTCCCGCTTACCGTAAATCCCCTATCATTAAGAATCTCGGCAACAGCCGACAACCCTATGCCGCCTATGCCGAGACAGTGTATTTTCTTATATGCGCTGATATCAGTCATTAAATTCTCCCAAACTCTGAGCTTCGCTCCGTTCTGATTATATGATATTAACTGCCTTCTTTCAAGGAGCACAGGATGTGATTTTTGCTTTGTCTTGTTCTATTTTAAATAACTATTTTCTATACGAATTTAAGCGAATCTTTAGTACAATTACTGCGTAGATAATAACGGATCAGCCGTTATACCGGAGGAATAAAAATGGACAAAATCTATCTTGATAACGGGGCTACTTCATTTCCAAAGCCACCCGAGGTCTCGGACGCAGTATATGAATATATGACCAAGGTCGGAGCCAACATAAACCGTGGTGGTTATCAGAGTGCATACACCCTCGAGGGTGTCGTTTTTGAAACAAGGGAATTGCTCAAAGACATGTTCGGGGCAAGCGACTGCAAGAATGTCGTCTTTACCAAAAATGTGACCGAATCGATCAATGTGGTTCTCAAGGGCTTTCTTAAGCCGGGTGACCACGTGCTTTGCTCCTCCATGGAGCATAATGCCGTAATGCGCCCGCTCGTCCAGCTCGAAAAACAAGGAGTGTCGTTTGACAGAATACCCGCAAATGATAAAGGAGAGCTTGATCTTTCCAAAGTTCTGAGCATGATAAAGCCGAACACAAAGGCCATAGTAATGACACATGCCAGCAACCTCGTCGGCACTATAAATCCGATTGGCGAAGTCGGAGCCATAGCACATGAGTACGGGATAAAGATGATAGTCGACTCGGCGCAGAGCGCGGGCGTTATTCCGATCAACATGAAGGAAATGAACATAGACGCGCTTTGCTTTACCGGACATAAATCCCTGCTCGGGCCTCAGGGAATCGGAGGCTTCATACTCGATGAGGACATGATATCACTCATCGAGCCCATTATCTCAGGAGGCACAGGCTCCATAAGCCACAGCGAGGAGATCCCCGACTTCATGCCAGACAGATTTGAACCGGGCACCATGAATCTCCCCGGCATAGTCGGACTCAACGCGGGCCTTAAGTGGATAGATGCCGCCGGAATGGACAATATCGCAAAGCACGAGCTCGGACTCACAAAGCGTTTCATCGACGGGATCACTCCTCTTGAGCAGGCAGGTCTTGTCAAGATATTCGGTCTCAGAGGCACAGAAGGAAGAGTCGGTGTCGTCTCCATACAGACGCTTGGCATCGACTGCGCCGAAGCCGCATTCAGGCTCGATTCCGAATACGGCATTATGACCAGGGTCGGTCTGCACTGCGCACCGTCGGCGCATAAGACCATAGGAAGTTTTCCGACGGGCACCATCCGCTTCAGCTTCGGAAACTTCAATACCGAAGAAGAAGTCGATACCGCAATAAGAGCTCTTGAAGAAATCTGTAGATAAAAAAATCCCGCCTTATCGGCGGGATTTAAATTGCCTGATTAGATAAGTGTACCCATGTGCTTGAGTGTTCTTACAAGCTGAGATACATAGCTCATCTCGTTATCGTACCATGCAACCACTCTTACCTCGAAGATGTGCGTTCCGCACTGCTGAGCGAGTGTCTGTGTTGCATCGAAGAGCGAACCATAGCTCATTCCGATCACGTCACTGGATACGATTTCTTCCTCTGTATATCCATAGGACTCGGATACTGCAGCCTTCATGGCCTCGTTGATACCCTCTACGGATACTGTGTCGGTCATATCCTTGAGCGTTGCATCGAGGATTGTGATGGATCCTGATGGAACAGGTACTCTCTGAGCTGAACCGATGAGTTTTCCGTCAAGCTCCGGAATTACCAGGCCGATGGCCTTTGCAGCGCCTGTCGAGTTAGGAACGATGTTGATGGCTCCTGCTCTTGCTCTTCTGAGGTCGCCTTTTTTGTGCGGTCCGTCGAGAATCATCTGGTCACCTGTGTAGGCGTGGATTGTTGTCATGAATCCTGTTCTGAGCTCTCTGTAATCAGCAAGTGCCTTGGCCATAGGAGCGAGGCAGTTTGTTGTGCAGGAAGCTCCGGATACGATTGCGTCCTCTTTCTTGAGGGTTTCATGGTTAACACCATAAACGATTGTAGGCAGGTCGTTTCCTGCAGGTGCGGAGATAAGAACTTTCTTTGCTCCGGCGTCGATGTGAGCCTGTGACTTTTCCTTTGATGTATAGAATCCCGTGCACTCGAGTACCAGATCGATTCCGAGCTCTTTCCATGGGAGCTTGCTCGCATCTGCCTCGGCATATACAGGATATTTCTTTCCGTCTACGATGATGCCGTCTTCGGCTTCTTCAACCTCTGCGTCAAATCTCTTCTGAACGCTGTCGTTTCTGAGAAGATAAGCCAGCATGTGCGGACTTGTGAGGTCGTTGATCGCCACGACTTCGATATCCTTTTCGTTGTAGATTTTTCTGAAAGATAATCTTCCGATTCGCCCAAACCCATTAATTGCAACTTTCATTTGAAATGTTCTCCTTTCGTCATTTCATTTCATCTCTTTCTTTTTTACATACTCTGCGATTTTATCACCTTGACATAAAAATCTCAATGTTTTTTCCATATAAAATGACCGTCATCAGACGATCATTTCATAACATCCGTATACTTTATACAGTTTTTTATATCAGAGTGCAGCCTCAACGGCTTTTCCGTTCCGAGCCATGCAAAGAGCGGTTCTGCTGTCTCACCGTTTACATCGACCTTGGCAAACTGCGGAAATTCGGTTCCGAACTTCATCGTGCAGAACTCGTGAATCTCATCATCGGATCCCGGAGCCTGTTCTGTCTTTAACCGTAAAATCATAAATTGTACTCATCTCTAAATCCTCCTCTAATCACAATTGTTAACCATGGGTATTATACTCCCACATTTGTCGCTTGTCTGTTGTTTTTATGTTTTTATTCGCTCCGGTCGCTTCGGATAACCTTTCCGATATTCCAGAGATGTGCCACGCTCATGGTTGCATTCTCTCTTTCCTCATCGGACTTGTATCCGACCTCTCCCGTCTGCGCTCCGCAGTCGAGGCACATCACATACCAGCACCAGCCTCTCTCCTCTTCGAGAAGTCCCGGGCCTCCGCAGTACGGGCACTCATGCAGATCGATCTTTTCATATATATCCAACTTTATGTCCTCCTGTCTTGTTTTCCAAAAAATAATATACAAGAGGCGGCTCTGACTGTCAAAGTATTTGCCCGGCTCCTGCATTTGTTGTACAATACTCTTTGCGTGGTCTGTTAGCTCAGTTGGGAGAGCACCTGGGTCACAACCAGGTTGTCACAGGTTCGAGCCCTGTACAGACCACCATTTTTATTTTTTGTTATTTCCTGGCCCTGTTCATTTTAGCCATGGAGGCCAATGTCGGTATACCCTCCGGACAAACGTCCATGCATGACATGGATTTGGAACAATAGCCACCGAAGTGCTCATCATACTCCTTTTTGATTTCAGCCGTCCTGCTTGTATCTGCTGCATATACCAGATAGCAGTCATTGGCAAATGCCGCCCCGTAGAAAACTTCCCCGCTTCCGTAGTTGGGACATACCTCAAGACAGAGACCGCACTTAAGGCACTTGGATGCCAGATAGCGGTGTTCAAAATCCTCATTTGCACGCGGATTATCGGCTGCTGCATATATATTCGAATCCCTGAGCCCCTCAAATATCCTCGAGCGGTCCACTACGAGATCGCTGACAGTCGGAAATTTGCGAAGCGGTCTTATCTCAATCACATCGGATTCCAGATCCCTGATAAAAGTGTTGCACGCAAGCGCAGGTCTTTCATTAATTACCATCGCGCAGCCGCCGCAAACGCCCTGGAGACACGAGCACTCCCATCCTATGCGTCCTACGGATTCTCCTTTATCATTTACGATATCATCATTATAGTTAATATATGTCAGCATGCCCGCAACGGTGGTATCTTCAGGTCCGTTGTAGTCAAAGCTCTCCCAATACGGTTCCGAAAACGGCGTCATCTGCCTGAGGATTTTAACTTTCATATTGTCTCTCCCTGTCCAGTGTCACATTGTATTCGCCGTTGTCATAATAAATGAGAGTCGCATATGCAAATTGATCCGTCATATCCGGATAGTCGCTTCTGAATTGAGAGCCTCTGCTTTCCTGCCTGCTCTTTGCACATGCAAGGCATGCGCGGCCAAGCGCGAGCTTGCCATGTATACTGTAATTGAAATACGGAAGCACGCTGCTGTCGTAATTTATCCGATCAGCTACTGAGATGAGGTAGTCCGTCTCTGTTATTCCTTTGCTAAGAGATTCCTCATCTCTTATTATCCCCAGATTGCTGTTCATACACTCTGCGAGCATCTGCTCTATGTACGCAACCGGAAATTTACTCCTGCTGTCCATCATGGAAATCAGTTTTTTATTCTCTTCTTCAATATATCCGGAAAAGTCCTGTGTATCATGCTTCTCATCTCTCTCTGAGATGGCTTTTGCAGCGACTGTTCCGCTGTATATTGCGGCAAGGAGCGAGTTGCCGCCGAGCCTGTTTGCGCCGTGATATATCGATGCGCATTCACCCACAGCATACAGGTCCCTGATGCTGGTCTCGTGATTGTTGTGCACTGCCAGGCCACCCATAAAGAAATGTACTGACGGTGCTACCGGTATGGGTTCTCTCGTTATGTCTATGCCCGCATACTTGCTGCAGACATCCCTGACTTCCGAAAGTCTGCTGTCTATAATCCCGCCTTCAAGGTGAGATACGTCAAGAAAAACCGGCCTTCCCGCAGAATATATCTCGCGGGCTGCGACATCCCTCGTCATGAGGTTTCCTTCAGGCCCGTATTTTTCCTCCATGAAGTAGACTCTTTTTCCGTTTTCCTCATAGTAGAGTCTGCCGCCCTCTCCCCTTGCGGCCTCGGAAATCAGCATCCTCTTGCTTGCTGTTTCGATGGTCGTGGGATGATACTGGATAAACTCGAGATTTTTAAGCACGGCGCCCTGCATGAAGAGTTTTCCTGCGGTATAGCCGTCGCACTGAGTCGATCCCGTGGTTTTTCCAAAGAGCGCATTCTGCCCTCCGGTCGCCACAATCACTGCATCGGCATAATACGGCTCAAGTGTCCTGGTCGCCTCGTTATATATAAGAGCTCCGTAGCAGACGCCGTCCCTGATCAGGCCGGAGTGAAAATCGCTCCAGAGCCTTCTGTCGATGAGCCCCTCACTCTCATATCTCCTGCACTTCATGACCAGGGCGGATACTATGTGTTTGCCTGTGGATGCTCCCGAGTAGCATGTCCTGTCATGAGACTGACCGCCGAAAGCCCTTCTGGCAATCCTACCGTCTTTATCCCTCGAAAAGACCATGCCGGCATTTTCCAGCATGCGGATTATCTCCTCTGCGCTGTCGCAAAGCCCCGTGACTGCCTGCTTGCCGGCTATATTGCATCCTCCTGCGAGAGTATCTTCAATATGACTCTCCACGCTGTCCCCCTGATTATTATCTTCAAGGACAGCGTTGATGCCTCCCGCAGCCATCACGGACTGAGAGCGCTCCGAGGGAAAAGGCGACAAAAGACAGACATGCATGCCACGCTCAGCGCAGCTTGCAGCCGCAGAAACTCCCGCTATTCCGCTTCCGATGATGAGAACTTCCTTCATCGTTACACCTACTTGATGAACATAAACAGCTGGGTGCGCACGATTGCGATTACGCATATGGCGAAGAGCAAAGCGCAGAATATATACATGAATTTATCCAGCCTGCGCTTTTTGTCTATATCGCTCAGCAGGCCAAGTGTTACGAGCGCCCGGCTGAACGAAATTGAAATATGTGTGAATACGATTCCAAAGAACAGTATCTCAAGAAATATGAGCAATATGACAGGCAGTCTTGAACCTGCCTCTGCAGATGAACTCATAAGAGCAAACGTCTTGATGTGAATAAAAAGAATGGGCAGTATAAGAGCTGCGCTTATCCGCTGCAATATGGTTTCCTTGTTGTACTCCGAATAGACCCTGAGATCTCCGCTGTCTCTGTTCAGAAATACCATCGACATGCCGAGAAATGCATGCAGGCAGACAGCTATCATCAGCGGAAGAGAAAAGACCTGTTTCAGGACAGGATTGTAATACATCGTAAGATAACAGAACACATTGTATCCCGAATGCGCTATAAGAAGTGCTATGGTGAGCAGTCCGAGGACAGCATTTATCTTTTTCATTCTTTGATACATGTCGGCTCCGTCATACTGAAAGGATCGAGTATTCTGTCCAGCTCGTCACTTTCCATTATCCCTTCTTCAGCAATCACTTCGCGCACAGGTCTCCCTGTCTCCAGGGCTTTCTTTGCTATATCCGCGGCTCTTTCATATCCGGTATAAGGAGCGAGCACGGTGACAATTCCCACGCTGTTCTCAACCAGCTCCCTGCACCTTTCCTCATTTGCCTCTATCCCGCTTACGCAGTTGTCGACAAATGTCTCTGCCGCATATCCGAGAGTATCAATGGACTGAAACAAGTTATAGAAAACTATGGGCTCGAATGCGTTCAGCTCGAGCTGTCCTGCCTCTGCGGCAAGTGTGATGGTGGTGTCATTTCCGATGACATTGAACGCCACCTGATTGACGACTTCGGGTATTACCGGGTTTACCTTGCCCGGCATAATGGACGAGCCGTTCTGCATGGACGGAAGCTTAATCTCACCAAATCCTGCCTTCGGTCCCGAAGACATAAGGCGCAGGTCACTGGCTATTTTTGAAAGAGCAACAGCACAGGTCTTGACTGCACCTGATGCTGCGACGAAAGGATCTAGGTTTTGCGTGGAATCTATAAGATCGTTTGCCTGCCTGAGTTCGAGCCCTGATATTTCATTCAGTACCGAAACTATCCTGTCCAGATATTCTTTGTCTGCATTGATTCCTGTGCCTATGGCCGTTCCTCCGATATTGACCGGCCTCAGCTCATCAACAGCTTTTTTTATCCTCGCAATGCATCTTTTTATCGAGTCCGAATATGCCCTGAACTCCTGACCGAGTCTGATGGGAACTGCATCCTGCATCTGCGTCCGGCCCATCTTGATTACATGGTTGAATTCCCCGGCCTTTTTTGAAAATGCAAGATCCAGGCAGCTGAGCTGCACCGTCAGCTGCATCATCAGCCGGATCGCCGTCATCTTACCTGCAGTCGGTATTACATCATTCGTGGACTGGCTGAGGTTTACATGATCATTCG
The DNA here is from genome assembly GCA_900318105.1 of uncultured Eubacteriales bacterium. GTDB lineage: Bacteria > Bacillota > Clostridia > Peptostreptococcales > Anaerovoracaceae > Crickella. Next base: position 2,405 of record ONJG01000010.1, on the reverse strand, counting down.
GGTGAACTATGCTGTAATCGCCTTTATTTCCGCCCAGTATCTCTATCGCGCGGTTTGCAATCACTTCGTTGGCATTCATGTTGAGCGAAGTGCCTGCTCCTCCCTGAATCGGGTCCACTATGAAGTGCTCACGAAAGCGTCCTTTGAGTATCTCATCACAGGCAGTCACTATGGCTTCGGATATGCTTTTATCGAGATATCCGAGTTCTGCATTTACAATTGCCGCCGCTTTTTTAATATGCGCGAGGCAGTTTATCATTTCGGGATGCGTACTGAGGCCTGTGATTCTGAAATTCTCGGCAGCCCTGAGTGACTGGACACCGAAATAGGCATCCATCGGCACTTCTTTCTCTCCGATTGAATCATGTTCCGTACGATATTCACCGCTGCTTGTTATGGAATCAATATCCAGGGCATTTGTACCCGCAGGCCATCCCACGGTGCTCCTCAGCATTTCTTTAATCATAGTTGGTGTTTCCAGTAATGTCTTTATTTCTTGAAAAAGGTATCACGCAATACCTTAATTCCTTAGTTTGTCAACGTCGAGTTCTCCGATTGAATCTCCGAGCAGTACTATCTGGCTCTGCAGGCAGTAGTTGTTGACGGCAACTGTCAGAAATTCAAAAAATGCATTTATGGAAATTATCATGGCCAGTGCCTGCGATCCCAGTCCCAGCTGTGAAAACAGGATCGAGAAACAGACAGCTGTTCCTCCTATTACAGGCGGTGTGGCCACCGACAGTATAAACGAAAGTAAAAAAGCGGCTCCGACCCAGGATAAGTTAATCTCAACGCCATACATCCCTGCCGTAAACAGGCTGCTGGCCGTAAATACTATGCAGTATCCCGGACGGAACAGTATGCTTCCGAGGTTGTAGGCCAGTGGTGCATAACCCTCATCCACGCCGAGCTCTCCTATGAGTGTATCAATGGTGGTTGTAAAAGCCGCACCGACATTTGCGCTCGACAATGAGATGATAAAGGCCGGCAGCAGTTTATGAATATAGGTCCTGGGGTTGACATTCAGTCGCAAGCTGATAAAAGCGGTATATGCAGCGAGGGTAAGAATGTCCGCTATGACCACCATCAGAACCAGTTTAGCAAATCCCGCCGTCGCTCTGAGTGAGCCGGACAATATCTGTCCGCAGATCATGAGTCCCACATATGTGGGTATAAAACGGTTCAGATAGGAATTGGACAGAATGGCCACGATATTGACTTCATCGATGATCTCGGTCAGATTGTCCGCTTTCTTGCCCATATGGAGCATGGCCACTCCAAACATAATGCCGACAATTATGATATGTACGGAATTGAACTCAATTATAGGCGTGAGTATATTGTTCGGAACAAAGCTTATCAGGATATCGAAAAAGTCAAAGAAATCAAGAGACATACTCGTAGAGCGTCCTAGAGTGATCCCCGGCACCATGCATATGGTACTGACCATGGTAAGGCAAAAGGCCACCATCAGAAAACTCCTGATCATCTTCTTTCCCACGGAACTGAATGTGGATATGTCTCCGAGACGAACGATTCCGAGGACTATGGCAGCGAAGCACATTATGGTAGCCATGACGCAGAGGAATCCGACAAATGCGTTGGTAATCGGTGTGATGATGCGCGCAGCGATATCCTCTGACATTTCCGGCACTATCGAGTTGATAAGAAATCCGGCTGCAGCGCCCGATAAAACGCCGATGAGAATCGTGACGATCTGACTCATCCTGCGTTTTTTCATAAGGGTGAACGTCACCAGATTGGCTCCGCCCCGATACTTCCATGAACGGTTTAATGAATCCGAATTGGCGAGAAGCGATCCCATTACCGAGGTAGCTGAAGGATCGTTTTTCGAAAACGGATCCATGCTGTCACCCTCAACCTTCAGGGAGATTCTGAACTTTCCAAAGGTACGCGAAAACCTGAAGGATGCCGTAGTACCTTCGGGACAAAAGTCCATATAGTTCAGCAAGGTTTCCTCAAGGATGAATTTCAGCCGCAGCATGTCCTTTTGATCAAGCGGCTCGGAGGATAACATATCTGCAAGTTCCTCCGTAATCCGGTCGATTTCATCCGCCCTTAATACGAATCTGTTTTCCTCACTTCTTTTGTTGGTAATATCCATAAGAATCCTTTGGTTCGTTGTTAATCACAGTTGTGTACATTATACACCTAGTAAAAGAAAATAACACGCGTGCTTAAAACACATGCAAGCAGGAAAAAAGCCTTCAATCATTACGATTAAAGGCTTATCTGGTTGCGGGGACGGGACGCATTATTATCTGCATCTCAGTATTTTCAGGGTTTTCAGCGTTTCTCAATAAATATATCCCCTCTTATTTCCCCACTTTTGTAGGTTTCAGCATAGTTCGAATCGGTTCGAAATTTTAAAGTGAAATCTGCAT
>ONJG01000012.1 GCA_900318105.1 uncultured Eubacteriales bacterium | reverse complement strand
TCGAACTCATCCGAGAGGCTACTAACCCCTCACAACGGTTTTGAAGACCGCGAGACACACCAGCACCTATCTACTCCCAGGTCGCTGCATTTCAGGGCCTGAATGCCCTAAAGTCGCACTTATGAATTGTACCAAATAACCGTTGTAGTATCAAGGCTTGCAAGTGATGAAAACTCCCCCGTCGGCTATCAGTCCTAAGAGAGAGTTTTCACTTAATTATTTATTGAGTCTTTATTATAAGAGCTACATCAGATCTGTTGTGAGCATCATCTCATAATCCCCGTCGGGCCTGTCCACCCGGCATCTCAGTCCGCTTTCGTCTGATGCTGTAAAAATGCCGTCCCTGACTGTGCCACTGACATAAATGCAGTCCTCAAAGTATTTCCTGACTTCTGCACTTGCCGCATTATTTATAAGATTTGACGGAGCATCAGTCTGTACTATCCTTCCATCGAACATAATTGCAACCGTGTCTGCCATGGACAAAGCCTCATGTCTGTCATGAGTCACCATTACAGTGGTCATTGCAAATTGCTTATGCAGGTCCTTTACGAGCAGCCGCATGTCTTCCCTCAGATTCTCATCGAGGGATGAAAAAGGCTCATCGAGTAGCAGGAGCTTTGGTCTGGCGGCCAGTGCCCTGGCAAGTGCCACTCTCTGCTGCTGACCTCCCGAGAGAGTTCCCGTTCTTCTTTCCGCCATTCCGTCCAGCTTTACAAAGCTGAGATATTCCTTTGCCTTTTCAGTTCTTTCGGTTTTACCCATTCCCTGTATCCTCAAAGGATATGCTACATTTTCGGCAATATTCATATTGGGAAACAGCCTCATATCCTGAAATACTATAACCGCTCCTCTTTTATAGGCAGGCTTGTCATTGATAATCTCTCCGTCCAGTCTGATGATTCCGGAAGACGGTTCTGCTATACCCGCGATTGTCTTAAGCAATGTGGACTTTCCGCAGCCTGACGGTCCGAGAAGCGATACGTACTCACCCTCTTTCACGTTAAGTGAAAGTCCCTTCAGTATTTCATTTCCGCCCAGTATCACGTTAATATCTTTTATCTCAAGTTTATTCATGTTACTCACTGCCTCTGATTAACCTGTGTATTATCGCTTCGAATATCGCAAAGACCATAAGTGCCGAGCCGACGAATGTTACCGCATACACCGACGAAAGAGCCCTGTCGCCGCTTTGAATATACGGCACCATCACAAGAGCAAGGGTCTTTATCTTTCCTCCGCCCGCCAGCAGAGTTGTAAAGTATTGACTGTATGAAATAATATACGCCATGCTTATGGACGACAGTATCCCGGGAAGCAGCCTGGGAATACCCACGCTCCAGAAAGCTCTTGCCGGATTTGCACCCAGTACCTGAGCCTGCTCCTCAAGGCTGTCTCCGACCGCGGCAGTCATATCCATCATAATGGTGATGCAATACGGAAGTGCCGCCACCAGATGTACTATTACAACACCTGCAAGTGTATCTCCGAGTCCAATACGTATCAGGTATACCTGTATGCCCATGGCAAACACCGTGCCCGGTACCATCAAAGGAAGGAGTGCTGCAAAAGAAATCAGTTTCGCTCCCTTTATTCTGTAAACTTCTGTAGCCCTGGCGGTCATAAGTGCAATTGCAGTTCCCAGAACAGCCACCAGTGCCGCAAGAATTATGCTGCTCGCAAGCACTTCATATATTTTCGATGAACCGGTAAAAAGCTCCGCAACCGTCCTTCCCGTGTATGATTCCGGAAGAAGTGACGGCCATGGCCAGCGTCCTGTTACAGTCCACAGGAGCATCACACATACGGGCAGCAGTATGATTATTACCGTTATTACAAGAATGAGTCTGAGAGCTGTCTTATTCTTCATATCCACCTCCCAGTCTCCTCATAAGCCTGTGCATCATGAATGCATATATCAAAGCCATGGCAAGTGACAGTATCAGAGTGATACCGTTCATCGCCATGGCGTATGGTCTCAGTTTGAAATCAGGTTTCATAAACTCTATATATGTGTATACCGGAAAGGCTTTTGGCAGGGTCGCCCCGAGGAGCATCGGAAGTTCATATCCACCGAATGCATAAATGAAAACAATTATAAAACTCCGCATTACAGCCGGCATTGAAAGCGGCAGTGTAATATGAAAAAAACTTTTCAGTGAGCTGGCGCCGAGATTTTCAGCAGCCTCTCCCAGGGTGTGACTCACGCTTGCCATCAGGGCCAGGGAGAAAAAAGCGATAAACGGGGCTTCCTTCCATATATACGCCAGTATCGCACCGAAATAACCACTTCCGTACAGAACGTTGGGAAACTCGGTATAATCCCCGATTATGCCCAGGGCATAGGCAATTCTTGCAAAAATCCCCGTCTGTGCCATTAGTGCCACGGTAAACACCGCCACGACCGTGTGAGGAACAAGTATGGGCAGCCTCACTGTGTAGAGCATAATCCCCTTATCCTTACCCGTCCGAACCAGAGCTGCGCATATAAGCGTGCCCAGAACGGCCGAGACCACACTTGAGACAAAAGCAATCTTAAGTGAAACAGCAAGTGAGCTGAGCACCTCGGATCTTTTCAGAACTTCAACGTAGTACCCGGGTGTAAAATCATATAAGCCAAAGACAGGCATATAGCCCATGCTCTGTATTATTATGTTGAATATGGCCGCCAGCACCAGAAGCGTTACCAGTGCAAACGGTATTATCAGCATTAGCGGCACTACCTGTTTTCTTTTCATCATATACTCCCTATGACGGAAACAGCGCAGCATTCAGCTGCGCTTTTCCATCATAATTTATGAAGAAGCTTTTTGCAATTGCTTATGCAAATATGGTTTACTTGCCGACAACCTCCTCTGTCCATATCTCTTCGATTACGGGTACGAGATCCGCAGGCATCTCGGGCAGTCTGTGAGACAGTAACTCCGCCTGTGTCAGAACTCCCTTTCCGAGATCGACCTTGTCGAATTCGGCCTTTTCCTCATCAGAGAGTTTATCCTGCGCAACCACAGGCAGTTCTTTGAGCTCAGCATACTGAGTGAGCTGAAGGTCAGCTGAGATTATAGCATTTATTGCAACCATGGCGCCCGGTTTATTAGGTGCGTCATATGCGATAGCCATATAATTTGTATTACCGATGTTTCCCTTGTCAAATACGAAGGTCTGGCATGTATCTTTCAGTGTTCCGTCTGCGATTCCGGAAGCCACTGTGAAAGGACCATAGCTCATGTTCATAACTACCTCTCCATCCTGGAACATCTTGTCAAGAGCCGTGCTGTCCGCAGGGAATGTCTTTCCTTCGTTCCAGAGATACGGATTTAGCTCCTTCAAGTAGTCAAGAGCGGGCTGAATAGCTTCTTTTACCTTGTCCTTGTCAGCTTCCATATCCTGGAACTGTTCCCATCCGCATGTTTCATAAATAATATTGCGTACGAAAGCACTTCCGGTGAAATCCGGGAGAGCAGGATATGTTACCTTACCCGGATTTGCTTTTGCGTACTCAAGTAATTCTGCCGCACTCTTAGGTGTCTCCGGGGTGACGGCGCTGTCATTATACATTACGAGCTGCGCCTTGGCATACGGGGATTCATAGCCGTCGATAGGCTTGCAGAAATCATTCAGCGTCTCCGGGTCGTTCTGATCTATATATGCTTCTGTATTCGGAAGTTTATCAGTGAACGGTCCGTAAAGAAGTCCGTTTTCTTTTGCTGAATAGAAATTCTCACCGTTGATCCATATCATATCGATGGAACCGGTGTCCTCTCCTGCTTCCTTTTCGCTGGTCAGCTTGGCGAGGATATCGTTGATATCCATCCCCACGTATTCAAAATTGATATCGTAGTTTTCTTTGAGATAATCAGCAACTGTTCCGTTAAGCCAGTTGTTGCGGTTTTCATCTCCGCCCCATCCGTAAAACTTTACATCCGTACCTTTTGAGGCCTCCAGGATTTCATCCCAGCTCATATCGGCAGGGTCTGCTGCATCAGAAGTGTTTGTTTCGGCTTTCTCAGTACCGCAGGCTGCAAGCGAAAACACCATCACAGCTGCAAGTAATAGTGACAGAATTATTCTTTTCATTTTGAAATTGCTCCTTTTGTTTATTAGCCCTTTTTGCAAGAGCTTTATACAGACTTGGTCTAACATGTATTAGATTAAGTCAAATATAACTTTATGTCCAAACGGATACTTCAATAACACCTCTGACTCTGATAGAAATGGTTAATAATACTCACATCGTCATTTTGATAAAAGCAGGTTATTCTATATAATCAATATGTATATTTTTTACATGAGCAATTTATAAACATTCAAAAGGACGTGAACAAAATGAAAAAAGTAATATGTGACTGTGACAATACAATGGGTTTTCCCGGAAGACCCATGGATGATGCGCTGGCAATCCTCTATCTGGTCGGTTGCTCCGAGGACATAGATCTCGTTGGAATTACTTGCAATTTCGGAAACGGTACATCCGATGAGTCATTTTTCAGCAATACGGTAATGTTGAATGAAATCGGACTTTCTGATATCCCCGTTCTGAAAGGAAACGAGCTGGGAGAAGATGCTGTCTCCGAAGCAGCGCAGTTTATCGTCGATAAAGCGAACGAGTATCCCGGAGAACTTATATATCTTGGTATAGGTTCTCTCGGCAACCTTTACGGCGCCTTTCTGATAGACAACGAAATTTTCGACAAAATATCGCAGATTGTGTTGATGGGTGGTATCACGAAACCGCTCTTGATACACGATGGTAAGCCTCTTGACGAACTCAATTTTTCGGTATTTGCAAAAGCATCGTCGGAAGTCCTTCAGCGCGGACGAAATATAAGCATCATTACAGGCAACAACTGTCTGCCGGTCTCGGAATTGCCCAAGGACGCATTTCTGGACATACTGTGCTCATCAGACAATCCTGCCGGAATGTATATAGCCCAGAAATGCGGATACAGATTCAAGACCAAGGAACTTGTATACGGAGCAGACAGCTCATACTGCTGGGACGTGGTCGCAGCCGCATACATAAATCATCCTGAGAAGTTCACTGATCATCCCACCCCATGCTTCATTAACGAAGCTGAAATAGCCGCAAGCGGATATCTGCATCCGTGCAGCGAGTCCGAGTCAAACAATATCATAAATATCCCGACAGCAAGGAACCGGCACGAACTGCAGGAAATATTCTATTCCAGCTGGCTGGCAGTAGACATGAACACAAATTATGCCAATTTCTCTTGCAAAGGACTGTATCTGGACAAACTGATCCAGCCATGCATACTGATTGAGCTTTCCAAGGAACCATGTCATGGTTTCCTGCTGATGCAAAGGCTGCGAAAAGATGGATATATCGACAGCAATCTTGACCCAACCGGGTTTTACCGCAATCTCAGAAAAATGGAAAACGAAGGATATCTGACATCAACATCAGATGGAAAAAGTTCAAAATCCAGACGGACTTACACAATCAGCGATCTCGGAAAAAGGGCCCTGAAAGACTGGGAAGGCTCTCTGAAAAAATATGAACGGCATGTCAGAAGAATAGTCAACGGCATTAATAGTGTAAACAGTAAGTTAAATAATTAAAATGTCAGTTGAAAAACTTGCCAAATTGCCTTTCATGTGTTAACATCCACGTGCAAACAAATATTAGACTTGGTCTAATAGCCTGATGGTCTGATTGATGTTTATTGAAATTGCTCACGATAAAAGCCTGCCAGCGATGGCAGGCCCAGACCGTAGACAAAGTCCAAGTTTCAAAAGCTGAAACTTGGGCTTTTCTCATGCAAATGAAAATTTGAAACACGGAATAGATAATAATTTGCTGAAAAAGTTGTCAAAAAAGCCTCCATCAGGGCCATTCTTAGGTCGTTTGCTCAGTATGTTTGCGAGCTTTTTCATGTTCATACAGGCGAAGGTTAGGCCAACCTT
>ONJG01000047.1 GCA_900318105.1 uncultured Eubacteriales bacterium | reverse complement strand
GTGCATGCCTGGCGACAACGTAGTAATGACAATCAGCCTCATTACACCGATCGCTATCGAGGAAGGACTGAGATTCGCTATCCGTGAAGGTGGCAGAACAGTAGGGTCTGGCGTTGTTACCGAGATTATCGAGTAAAACTTGTCTTTTTTGCCCGTGACTTTGTTAGCTGCGTGGTTCTGCGCTGCTCACTTACTTCTAGGTAAGCTCCGCTGCTCGACCACTTGCTGCCTCGTCACGAACAAAAAATCCTGCGTTTTACTGAAATGCACAATATGCTATTACAAAAAGCGCTGCATGATGCAGCGCTTTTTTTGTTGCGAAAATGGGCAAAAAATGGGTAAAAAGCTTTGTATTTTTGTGTACTTTTTTATTTTGTTGAAATTAGTGCAAAAAATGTCGAAATGAGTGACTCTTTTGTTCGACAATTTTTTTGATTCAGTCTATTATTCTCGCACAACGGAGCCGCACCGTTATTTTTAACCCTAAAAGTAGATGTGAGATGTGGCAGAAAAGGAGAAAGAATATGGCTAATAATCAGAATCAAAATCAGAACCAGAATCAGAGAAACAACAATGAGGTTACTTTCGAACTGAAAGAGCACATCGGAGTTCTCGAGGAAAGAAAAGACGGATGGACCAAAGAGGTTAATATCGTCGCGTGGAACGGAGGCCAGGGAAAAATCGATATCAGGGACTGGGATCCGGATCACGAGAGAATGACAAGAGGCATAACACTATTTGAAGACACCGCAGAAAAGCTCGCAGCTGCGCTTACAGCCAGATATAGCGAGACACCCGCAGCACAGAGAATGCAAACAACAGGAGGAGCGTAATGATAAGAATTGGTGAAGACAAGCTCCGCATTGCTGCCGGAAGGAAGGCTTTGTCGCTGCTCCTGATGCTCGGACTGGTCATGAGCGGAATGTTCGGAATAGCGCTGAACACCGCAGACGCCGCAGCGGGCACCGTAACCCTGAGATACGGAAGTGACATAACGTATGGAAGCGGATGGACGGGGCATACCACGATGAAATGGGTAACGCATGTGGACGGTGAAGCCCTTGATCTTGCGGATGAGCCGGGAGTGACGAGGTCGTACGCGTATTGCGTGCAGCCACCGGTCGGCTCTCCGCCCGAGGGTACATACAGCGTGAGCCTGGTGGATGATGACGACACGGGAAAGATATCCAGAATGAGAAAAATCATCTACTATCTGCCCGGATCGTACGGATATGCCAGGCTTACGAAAAACCGATGGTTTTCCGGTGCTTCGCTGAACGACGCATATGTAATGGGACACCTGGCGTTATCCTGGGTGTATGACAACTATTCGGAGTCACAGGACATATGGGGCGGCGCTCCTTCATCGATGGTAAGCAATGTCAGAAGCATGGTGGGAGACCTGGGTAACATACCCGATCCGCCGGAAGATTACGAAGTATTCTGGGTAAGGGTGAGCGGCATGCAGGATGTGTTTGGAGCATTTTACAAATCCGAATACGGCATGGCAAACGTAAAGAAAGACAGCTCAAACACTCAGATCAGCGGTGGCAACTCATGCTACAGCATCGAGGGCGCCGAGTACACTTTCTACACGGATTCTGCCTGCACTGCAATGGCAAAGACGCGAAGCGGTGAAAATGCAGTTATTAGCATAAAGGCAAACGGCGATTCCGATCCCGTGGAACTGGAGACCGGCTCCTACTATGTCAAGGAGACAAAGGCGCCTAAGGGTTATGCCCTTGATACAAAAGCACACGCAATTGAGGTTATCAAGGATAAAACATCCACGTTTTCGGCGCACGATGTGCCTAAAAGTAATGAAACAGGCCTCCTGATACAAAAGCTTGATAAAGAGACGGGACGCGGAGCTCCGCAGGGCGCAGCAAGCCTTGCAGGCGCGGAGTATACGGTAAAATACTACGATGTCAATCCCAAGGCCAAAATGACTGAAGCGGAGATGGCATCGGCGGTTTCTTCCAAGGCTCCGGCCAGGATAGGCAACAAGGAGGCATCATGGGTGTTTAAGACTGACGAACAGGGGAGAATAGATATGAGCCAGCCTGACAGATACCTGATCAGAGACAGAAGTGCCGAACTTTACAGAAACAGCAGCGGCAAACCCGCATTTCCGATTGGAATAATAAGCGTACAGGAGACCAAAGCTCCGGAAGGTTATCTCATAGATAAAACTGTAAGGTATGCCTCAATAACGGACGGCGGAAACTCCGAGAATCTGAGCAGCCTTAAAACCTTTACCGGTGACAGGGGCCTGAAAGAACAGGTGATAAGAGGAGACCTCAGCCTTAAAAAGGCAGCCGAAGGAAGAAACAGAATGGCCGGTGTTGAATTCAGTTTCACCTCGCTCACAAACGGAGAGAGGCATGTGCTTGTAACGGATAAGAACGGCTACCTCAACACTTCCGCGGGCTGGAATCCTCATGATGCATCCGCCGGCGAGTTGCCGGACCCCCAAAATGGCATATGGTTTAACGGCTATAATGATGAGAAAACCGGAGCAAAGCCCGACAACAAGCTGGGAGCCCTTCCATATGACAGATATCTTATGGAGGAGATCAGATGTGATGCCAACAAGGGCTACGAGCTGATAAGCGATGAGATAACAATAGAAAGGGCGGGCTTCGTTCTGGATCTCGGAACTTATGATGATGCAAAGGAGCCGGTACCGGAAATCGGGACAAATGCCAGGGATGCAAAGACTGATTCAAGCAAGGCAATCGCAGACAAGGAAATCGTCATAATTGACAGCGTGGATTACAGAGGCTTAAAGCCCGGCAGGACATATGTGGTTGAAGGAATCCTGATGGACAAGGAGACTGAAAAGCCGCTTCTGGATGATGCGGGAAATGAAATAAGGAGCTCTGCAGAATTCTATGCGGAAAAGGAAAAGGGCAGCACAGAAGTGGTATTTACCTTCAGCGGAGAAAGTCTCGGCGGCAAAACAGCAGTAGTCTTTGAATATCTGAAGCTCGAAGGAGAGCTTGTTGCAGAACACACGGATATCAAAAGCAGGGAGCAGACGGTAAAGATTATAGAAATCGAAAAGGTGAAAGGGGTATATAAAAAAGATAAGCCCGATGAGCCGGAGAAACCGGAGGAACCTGAGAGAAAAAGGAGTCCGGATACCGGGGACAACAGAAGCCTTAACCTGCTTTATTACCTGACTGCACTTTCTGTATCTGCAGAGGCGCTGCTGTTGACCAAAAAGCGCAGGAATGATAGACTCAATTGACATCAAAACACTGAAAAATCAAGTATATGGAGCACACACCGCTGATGCTCGGTTGAGGATATCATTCGAAACATGAAAGCAGCATTTCACACACTGGGATGCAAAGTGAATCAATACGAGACGGAGGCCATAAAAGAGGCCTTCGTTTCTCGTGGTGCGGAAATAGTTTCCGAGAATGAGCCTGCCGATGTTTATGTGATTAACAGCTGCACGGTTACCAACATAGCAGACAGAAAGTCCAGGCAGTTTATCAGGCGCATGAAGGACCTTAACCCGGATTCAGTGATTATAGTAACGGGATGCTACGCCCAGGTGGCACCGGATGAGCTGTCCTCCATGCCCGAGGTCGACCTTGTCATAGGAAACAGCCTTAAGACGGAGATTGCGGGCAGGGCTTTTGAACTGTATGAAAGCGGGACTGAAAAAGTAGCGGGATCACATGTCCTCGGCTATGATGAGCTCACAAGTTATGAGGACATGGGAATTGTCACCTCGGATGAGTCATCCATGTGCAGGGCGTATATAAAAATAGAGGAAGGATGCAACAGGTTTTGTTCATACTGCCTGATACCTTATGCAAGGGGCAGGGTGAGAAGCAGAAAGCCTGACGACGTGGTTAAGGAAGCCGCTGCATTGCTGGACAAAGGATATAAAGAGATCATTCTGACGGGAATCAACACAGCCCTTTACGGCACGGAGCCCGGATTTGCATTTGAGAGAGAAGATGATGAAGAGGGCCTGTCAGGCCTCGAGGTGATAATAAAGAGAATCGATGCTTTTGACAGAGACTTCCGGATCCGCCTGAGCTCACTCGAGCCTACCGTGGTTGACAGGGAGAATGTCGAAAGGCTTATTAAATACGAAAAACTCTGCCATCACCTGCACCTTTCAGTGCAGAGCGGAAGCGACAGCGTACTTAAGTCCATGAACAGACATTACAGCAGGGAAGATTATCTTGAGATAGTCAGCATGCTGAGGTCGCGCGACCCGCTGTACGGAATCACGACGGATGTAATAGTGGGATTTCCCGGAGAAACAGACAGGGACTTCAAGGACTCGCTTGATGTTGTAAAGAAAGCTGAGTTTGCCAGGGTGCACGCATTTAGATATTCCCCGAGAAAGGGCACTGCGGGTGCAAAGCTAAAGGACAGGGTGGACGGAGAGACGAGCAGGATGAGAGCATCAGAGCTTGAATCTCTGGCTACTGAGGTCGCCCGTGGGTTTAACGAAAAGAACTTCGGCATAACATGCAGGGTGCTCGCAGAGGAAGAGCAGGACGGATATATCACGGGATATACGGACAACTACATCAAAGTATATATAGATGCCCGGGAATTCGATGGCGGCAATTCAGGCTCTCGACTTGGAGAGTTCTGCAATGTACAATTAATCGGGAACTATAAGGACGGTTGCAGTGCCGTACTTGCGAAATAGGGTATAATAATGATAGGTCCGCAGATAAACAGATGGATTTATAAATTAATCAGGAGGTACAGGAGCATGGGAGATTGCATTTTCTGCAAACTTGCAAATGGCGAGATTCCTACGGACATGGTATACGAGGATGACAAAATCGCCGTATTCCGCGATGCGTCGCCGCAGGCGCCGGTGCATATGCTGATGGTTCCTAAAGTGCACGTGGCTTCGCTGGATGATCTCGGTGCCGAGCACGCAGAGCTCATGGGGCACATGATGCTGAAGATCAAGGAAGTCGCAGCATCCGAAGGACTCGAAAACGGCTACAGATGTGTAATAAACACGGGAGAAGACGGTCAGCAGACCGTGCAGCACCTGCATATACACATTCTTGGCAAACGGGCAATGCAGTGGCCACCGGGCTAAGAGGAATTGTCCTGACGAACGGTGAGCGAAAGCGAAGGCAGAGCGGATGCTCACGAGCCGTTAGACGACCTATTCAGAGGAGGGCAAATTGTCACCTACACTTATCAAAG
>ONJG01000014.1 GCA_900318105.1 uncultured Eubacteriales bacterium | reverse complement strand
TCGGCCTCCTGTGCATCGATAAGTCCGAGGAACTCATCTGCTGTCTTGGCCTCTACCAGTGATTTCGAGAAGTTCTGATCCATGAGCATAGTCATGAGCTTTGAAAGAACCTCAAGGTGTGTATCAGCTGCTCCGTCCGGTGCTGCAATCATGAACAGAAGATTGCTTGGCTGACCGTCAGCTGATTTGTAATCAACGCCTTCAGGTACTGTCATAGCAACAAGTCCCGCTTCCTTAACAGCAGCAGACTTAGCGTGCGGAACGGCAATTCCCATTCCTACAGCTGTTGATCCCTTTGCTTCTCTAGCCTCAATATCCTTCTTGAAAGCTTCTTTGTCGTTAAGGTTACCGACCTTGTCGTGGAGATTTACCATGATATCAATTGCCGCATTCTGATCTGCAGCCGTTTGATTCAATGCTACCCCTTCTTTTTTGAGTAAATCCGTAATCTTCATAATATCCCTTTCTGCTTTTTGCGAATAACTTTTAGGATTAACCTCATATAACTTTTACCTATATATCAACGAAACACTTTATTGCAGAGTCTCGTAAATACTGTTAATCAGATCTCCTGTTGCGAGATCGTCGGAAAATGCGGTTGCGCTTCCTGCTGCCGTTCCCATATTGAGCGCTACTCTGTAGTCACCTGTCTTCATATAACCTGCAACGAATCCTGCCACCATGGAATCGCCCGCTCCTACGGAGTTCTTCACGGTTCCCTCAGGAACTCCGACACGGAACCTCTGCCCGTCTTCGGTTATGAGCATCGCTCCGTCTCCGGCCATGGAGATAAGAACATTTCTTGCACCCATTTCCTGGAGTTTCTTTGCATGCTCTTCTATTTCATCATCTGTCTTAAGAACAGTCCCGAACATCTCTCCGAGTTCGTGATTGTTAGGTTTAATAAGGAATGGTTTGTATCTGAGGACATTCAGCAAAAGATCCTTTGTCGCATCTACAACGAAGATAATTCCTTTGCCGTAGAGTCTTTCCAGAATAATCTCGTAGACATCACTCGGAAGTGAGCTCGGAATGCTTCCCGCGAGGATGAGGATGTCATCCTTCTGAAGACCGTCAAGCTTTTCCAGCAATTCGTTATATGCCTCATCGCTGATCTTCGGTCCCTGTGCATTGATCTCAGTCTCTTCGTCGGATTTGATTTTTACGTTGATTCTGGATATTCCGTTTTTGAGCGTGATGAATTCTTCCCTAATACCCTTCTCGACGAGACTTTCCACTATCGCCTTCCCGGTGAAGCCCGCGGCAAACCCAAGCGCGGTGCTCTCGATTCCGAGATTCTTCAAAACAGTAGATACGTTAATGCCCTTTCCCCCGAAGAAACAGTCCTCAGATACCGACCTATTGGTCATTCCGGGGTCAAGAGCTTTATCCATCCTGACTATATAGTCAATTGCCGGATTAAACGTTACCGTGTAAATCATATCGTATTCTCCTCTTCCGATGTCTTTCTATTTGGCAGCGACATTTTTAATTGTCGTCTTGTCTGCGTATTTCTTGTTCGGCTTTCTGTCCGTAATGATTATGCAATCATGGATATCTGCAAAGCAGACCGGACTTATTGCATCGAACTTCGAATGGTCAGCCAGCACATATGTATCATGACTGTGTTTTACTGCAATGGTTTTTACCAGTGCTTCCTCTGAATCCGGAGTTGAAAAGCCGGCTTTCAAAGATATTCCGTTGGTGCCCATGAAGGCCTTGGTGAAGTGGTACTTCGAAAGTTCCTCAGCGCATTTCGCACCTATTACAGCCTCGGTCACAGGTTTGACAATGCCTCCAACTATAATCGTGTTCAGACCTCTTTCAATCAGCTTCTGAGCATGTACTATACCGTTGGTTACGAAGCTGGACTTCGTACTCGTAATGAAATCGATCATATACAGAGTAGTAGTTCCGGAATCTATATAAACAAAATCATCGTCCTGGATCAGAGATGCGGCATATTCCGCAATCTGAGTCTTCTCTTCGGTATTGAGCGTGGCCTTTTCGGCAACAGATGGCTCAGCCGCGCTGATTCCTTTAAAGGAAAGAGAAGTTGCTCCTCCGAAAACCTTGACGATTCTGTTTTCATCATGAAGTGCGGAAAGGTCCCTTCTGATTGTCGCAGCAGATGAGTCAAGAGCATCTACCAACTCTTGAACAGTTGCTGTATTATGCTTTTCCAGATAGTTTACGATCTCATTTCTTCTTTCTTCAGAAAGCATCTGTGCACCCCATATAAATACATTCATTAACTCGATGGATGTATAATAACATCAAAATTAATCAAAGTCAATCATAAATAATCATTTTTATTCAAAATTAATCAAAAAGAGTCAGGTGCATTCCCTTGACTCTCTTTATTGTCAGCTCATCTTGGCGTTCCGGCGGATGCTATGGGACTTATCATGGGAATAGGTCCGCTGACCAGAAATCAATACTCTAAGCACAACTCCTGATCAAGTGAATCAATGTCTATATAATCTTAGCACAATTATTGATTGTTTCCAGTCAGGATAGCTCATAATACTTTACGATCGCATCTGAGATGATCTCATAATGATCAAAGGCCAGTTCGCGATTTATACAAATATCACTGATGCTGATTTGCGCAGTCCCGTGTACACTCGACACCTTCGCCCAGCATACTTCTCCGGCATCGTCCCCCGCTACAGGTTTTACCCGGTCATCGCTGACTACAGCCATATATGCTACGGATACAGTCCATCCTCTTGGATCACGCTCCGGCTTACTGTAAACACCTACGAGTTTCATTTGCATGTTGCTGACACCGGTCTCTTCTTCAAGCTCTCTTGCCGCAGTATGCTCAATAGTTTCTCCGCGTTCCGCAAAGCCTCCTGGAAGTGCCCAGTGATCAATGAATGGATGTCCTTTCCTTTTTATCAGGAGAATATCCGGTTCGGCTGAGCCCTGCTTTTCCCGGAATACCAGAATATCTGCGGTCAAAGAAGGTTTCGGATACTTATCCG
>ONJG01000058.1 GCA_900318105.1 uncultured Eubacteriales bacterium | reverse complement strand
GAGTCCAAGACTCTCGCCACCATCACGCTCCAGAACTACTTCAGGATGTACAACAAGCTCGCCGGTATGACCGGTACAGCCAAGACCGAGGAAGACGAGTTCCGCGACATCTACAACATGGACGTTGTCGTCATCCCGACCAACAAACCGGTCATCAGAAATGACATGGACGATTCGGTCTATGCTCATCAGAGCGGCAAATACAAAGCGATAGTCGAAAAGGTCGTAAGCGCCCATGAGACGGGACAGCCCGTACTGGTCGGTACGATTTCCATAGAGATATCCGAGCTCATCAGCAGCATGCTCAAAAAGCGCGGCGTAAAGCACAACGTGCTGAATGCCAAGCACCACGAGCAGGAAGCCGAGATAGTAGCTGAGGCAGGACGCCTGGGTGCGGTCACGATCGCAACCAACATGGCCGGCCGTGGTACGGATATCATCCTCGGAGGTAATCCCGAGTTCGAAGCAAGAAAGCAGATGAGAAAGGAAGGCTATACGCCTGAACAGATTTCATTTGCCACCGGTTTTGAGAAATCCGACGACCCCGAGATGCTCGAGGCCAGGGAGAAATTCCATGCGCTTCACGAGCAGATCAGGGAGGAGAGAAAAGGCGAACAAGAGAAAGTCGTGGAGCTCGGCGGACTTTGCATAGTCGGTACCGAGAGACACGAATCAAGACGTATAGACAACCAGCTCCGTGGACGTTCCGGACGTCAGGGAGACCCGGGAAGCACCCAGTTCTTCATCTCGCTTGAGGACGACCTCATGAGACTCTTCGGAGGAGAGAGGATGCAGAGCGTGCTCGAGCGCGTGGGCGTCGGTGACGACGAGCCGCTTGAAGCAGGCATGCTCAGCCGCTCCATCGAGGGAGCCCAGAAAAAGGTCGAGGGTAAGAACTTCTCAATCCGTAAATACGTACTCCAGTACGACAACGTCATGAACAAGCAGCGCGAGATCATCTACGATCAGAGGCGCATGGTGCTCGACGGAGAGGACGTTTCGGATTACATCAAGAACATGACATACGAACTCATCGACGGCATCATCGATCCTGTCGTGCTCGAGTCGAAGTTCCCGGAAGAATGGGATCTCAAGAGAGTCACTGACGGACTTGAGCAGATAACGCCGATGTTCCGCGGCAGACTCAAGATCGATGACGCATACATCGGATCCCTCGACGAGGACAAACTGAGAGAAGACGTCAAGCGCATCTTTGACGAGATGTATGCCGAAAAGGAAGCAGAAATCGGCGAAGAGCAGATGAGGGAAGTCGAGCGTATGATACTCCTACGCGTTGTTGACAACCGCTGGATGGATCACATCGACGCCATGGATCAGCTCAAGGACGGAATCGGACTTCGCGGCTACGGTCAGCAGGATCCGGCTGTCGCATATGCGCAGGAAGGTTTTTCGATGTTCGAGGAACTCATCGCGGACATCAGGGAAGAGACCGTCAAGTTCTGCTATAACGTGACCGTCACAACCAGGACCGAGAGACGCAATGCCGTAAGCGGTACAACTTCCGCATCCAAGGAAGAGTACAAGGACGACGAAGCCGCAAGGCAGGCAGCCCAGCAGAGAGCGGCAGGTCGTGGCGGAGACATGCCGGCCGCAGCTCCAAAGGCAGAGAAGACCGGAAAGCAGGAGACCATCAGGCGCGACATGCCCAAGGTCGGCAGGAATGACCCCTGCCCATGCGGCTCCGGCAAGAAATACAAGAACTGCTGCGGCAAAAACGCATAAAAGCACAGTAAATTAGTCATTTTTCGCGATTTTTTCCGAAAAAGGACCAACAAAAGAGGGACTTTGATGATGAAATTAGTCCTTTTCCCACGATTTTTACCAAAAAAGGACTAACAAATGAGAGCAAATGCTAATGAAATTGGTCCTTTTTCGGGGGTTTTGTCAAAAAAAGGACTAAAAATAAGAAAAACTGCTGTTGAAATTAGTCCTTTTTCGCGGTTTTTATCGAAAAAAGGACTAAAAATGAGAAAAATCGCTGTTGAAATTGGTCCGTTTTAGCGATTTTTATCGAAAAAAGGACTAAAAAAGGGAAGGAGCAGGAGTATGGTAGCTGTAATTGTGATAATAGTGGTGGTACTGGCACTGTTTGTGCTTCTTACCTATAATTCGCTGACCAAGGACAAGAACCGCATCGAGCTTGCGGAGGTTGAGCTCAAGAAGTATGAGGAGTCGGGCACGCCCGAGGACATCGACAACGCAAAGAAATATCTTGCGGCAGTTCTCCGGGACTACAACACAAAAGTTGAGAGATTTCCGACCAGCCTTATTGCAGAGCTCTTCAATTTCCCCAAGATGCACACCGAGGGATTCGACGAAGGCCTTTAAAATCTCTTACAGGTAGCTGGTTTTGTACCGGAGATGTGATATGAAAAATAATTCGCATAAATTAAACAGCATATATGCACCAGCCAAAAGGGGCGGCGTGCTAAGGGCGGCTGCACTTGCGGCTGCGGTATGCCTTTGCATGCTGATGTGGCCGTGGGCTTCCGCGAGTGACGGAGTGGTGCATGCTGCAGACAACACCATGTATACGACGGACTATGAGGTCAATGTCAATGTCAACGAAAACAACTCCTACGACTACGAGGAGAAACTCACCATTGACTACATAACGCCTCATCACGGCATTTACAGATACATACCCATCAACGGAAGCAGGATCTCCGGCATCAGCGTGCCGGGATATGAGTACGAAGTGTATTCGCAGAACGGATACAACGTAGTGAAGATAGGAAGCGGCAGTTACACCCTCACGGGAGAGAACGACTATCTCATCAATTACAGTCTGGCGCTGTATGATGATGAAAATGCCGAAAAGGACATGCTGCTGATCAACCTGATCCCGACGGACTGGGAGACGGACATAGCAAATGCCCACGGAACGGTGATACTTCCAAAGGATACCGACCTCAGCAAACTCGAGGTCTTTTCGGGCTCATATGGCACGGAGGGCAATGAAGACAATGTCTCCGTCGAAGTGGATGAAGCAGCGCGCAGGATTACATACTTTGCGAGCAACCTGCCTGCCCATCACGGAATAAGCATCGCACTGGAGCTTCCGGAAGGCTACTGGGTGGGAGCACCCGAATTCGGAAAGGTAAGCCCATGGAACATACTGATGGCCATACTCGGACCCATCGGTGCGATAATTCTCTGGTACCTCTACGGCAGGGACAAGCACATGGTCAAAACCCTCGAATTCTATCCGCCCGAAGGACTGTCTCCGGGTGAGGTCGGATATATAATCGACGGAAAGGCAGACAAGGAAGATATCGTATCTACCATAGTCTACCTTGCAGACAGAGGCTACATGACTATCGAGGAGGCAACGAGCAACGAATTCATATTCACTGCGATCGCCGCACCGGGCATGGATGAGCCTTCTTATGTCAGGACCATATACAACGGAATATTCAAGAACGGTGACAGAGACAGAGCTGTGAGCAACGACCTCGGCACAAGCTTCGGAAGGAAGTTCCAGCAGGCCACGCAGCAGCTCGCATCCATGTACAAGGGCTCGCAGGCCATCAACAGGCCTGAGTCCAAAACCGCAAGGATAGGCGCCGCGTTTGCCGCCATAATGCCGGCCTATGCATTTACCACATGGATAGGTTCATACGGCGGCGAGGACAGGATGTTCTCGTTTGTATGGGCGGCTGCTCACATACTCGCATCCACTGCCATTATGTGCTCAGTGTATGACCGCATCAGAACCACCAGCAAAGTCAAGACAGTGCTCAAGACCATGGCTGCGATATGGTTTTTTACGATAGGACTTGTGCTCCTCCCGGCAAGCACTCCGTTTGAGATCAGTTCGCCGGCAGAGGGCATAGGCAAACTCCTGCTCATGTCCGGGCTGCTCTTTGTGGGCACCCTCGTGGCGATGTTCTTCTCTGTGATATCCATCGCAAAGACCGACAGATACACAGACCTCATCGGCAGAACGCTCGGATTCAGAGACTTCATCAAGACGGCGGAGCTGGATAAGGTCAAGGAGCTCGTGGAACAGGATCCGGAGTACTTCTATCACATCATCCCGTATGCTTATGTGTTCGGGCTGACCGATAAATGGATAAAACGCTTTGAAAATATACCTGTCGTACAGCCGAACTGGTATGTCGGAGGACACTATGATTACTTCGACGGCTATATGATGGGACGCATGATGAACAATTGCTCGCACAGCGTGGCAAACAATATAGTACTACCCGCGCCACCTTCATCGGGAGGCAGCGGCTGGGGCGGCAGCTCCGGCGGCGGTGGCTGGAGCGGCGGAGGCGGCTTCAGTGGCGGCGGATTCTCCGGCGGCGGTGTCGGCGGCGGCGGAGGCGGCGGATGGTGATGACCTATCCCGCCGATTGGCAAGCCGAAGTGCGCAGACAGAGGCGCAGGAAGGTCATATACGCAGTGCGCCCGCGACTGCCGAACGATAGTGACGGCAGAGTGGCCGCGAACGAGCCGTAAAATGTCGCAGTGCAAGTCTCGCTCGTTTTGCACTGCTCCTCGTTCATGGAAATATAATATAAATGGTACGAAATAAAATAATTGTATTCGGCGACAGCATCACATACGGACAGCGCGATCTTGAGATGGGCGGCTGGGTAAACCGCCTCAAGCTCGCTTTGGCACATGACAACTCTCTTGTGAGTTGCCATGTGTTTAATATGGGAATATCGAGCCAGAGCACGACGGAGATACTCGCAAGGATGGTCCGTGAGTGCGAGGGCAGGGTGCTGGATGATGCAAACAACATCATAGTCATAGCTGCCGGCATCAACGACGCGCAGATAATGGAGGGAGAGATCGTAAGCGATGAGGATAAGTTCAGGAGCAATGTCAGATCACTCATCGAGACGGCGCGGGCCCTCACGGATAAGGTAGTATACCTCGGGCTCACCCCTGTGGATGAGAGCAGGACCAATCCCATCACCTGGGACAGGACCAGGATATGGAGAAACGATCTGGTCGAAGGATACGACAACATCATCTCGGAGGTCTGCAGCGGAATGGGCGTCCGCTACGTCTATGTGTTCGACCAGATTGATCCCGCGACCAACGACGACGGCCTGCATCCCGCTGCCGCAGGACATGCCGTGATTGCAGAGATAATGGAAAATGTGCTGAGGGACTATCTTAAAAAGGCATCTCCGGTCGCAGCAGCGGCGAGGGAAGAGAGCATTGGAGGAGCGATAAAGAGCTTCTTTAAAACCCTTTTTTCATAGCGAAGAATGACAGATGGTGTCATCCTGAGCACAGCGAAGGATCTTAACAAGATGTAGCAACCCACAAGACAGGGACTTAAGAGAATTAATGAAGAAATATATTATCTGGGACTTTGACGGCACCATAGCCAACACCAATAACATAATCATCGAATCCTGG
The DNA here is from genome assembly GCA_900318105.1 of uncultured Eubacteriales bacterium. Lineage (GTDB taxonomy): Bacteria > Bacillota > Clostridia > Peptostreptococcales > Anaerovoracaceae > Crickella. The sequence continues at coordinate 11,414 of ONJG01000058.1, read as the reverse complement.
CAGGCGACTTTCCGTAAATACCTGGGACGCGAGCTTCCGGTCAAGGATATAGAGGCCACTTTCGGAGAGACCTTAAAGGACACCATTCCAAAGCTGATTCCGGGAGTGGACATCGATGAGGTAATCGATTTTTACAGAAACTTTCAGGATTCGCACCACGGCATAATCGATGTATACGTGTTTGACGGGGTCAGGGAACTGATCGAGGAAATGAGATCCCGCGGCTGCATCATCGGAGTCGGCACGTCCAGGACAGCATACAGCCTGGGCAACTATCTCAGGGAACTCGGAATCGAAGGCCTGATAGACGTGATAGTCAGCATGAACGATGTGAGCCGGCACAAACCGGATCCCGAGACTATCGAGGCGGTGCTTCGCAAGATGATGGAGCGCGAGGGAATGGGTACGGATGAGATACCGGGCGCGGTCCGCGATGCTGCCATTATGATAGGGGACACCAAGTACGATGTGGGATGCGCACAGAATGCGGGCGTTGACAGCGTGCTGGTCGGATGGAGCCACTATGTCGACGAGGATGCGATGCAAAAGAACGGCTTTGAGCCGACATACAGGATCGCAGATCCCGCCGAAGTAATCGACTTATTGTAATAATGTAATCATATGGATGTAATCAAATAGATATAATCATATATCGGAGGAGAGAAAATGATTCAGTTAGATGAAATCAGAAGCCAGCTTCCGTCTCTCGAGGAGACAGTAAAGGAAGTGGGAGGTTATCTTTGACCCGGCAGGGCTCAGAGACAGGATAAAGGAGCTGGAGGACAAGAGCCTCAAAGATGGGTTCTGGGACGATCAGAAGAGCGCTCAGAAAGTGCTCAAGGAAAAGAAATCCCTGGAGGACCGGCTCGGCACATACGAGAAAATCGAATCGGGCATCGCTGAGCTTCCGGAGCTTATCGAGATTGCAGAGGAGCTCGGAGATGAGGATGAGCTCAGGGAGGTAGCGCGCAGCTTCGAGACCCTTTCGGACGATCTCGAAGAACTCAGGACGAGGATGCTGCTGTCCGGTAAATACGACGCAAACGATGCTATACTCAGCATACATGCAGGGACGGGCGGAGTAGAGGCCAATGACTGGGCCGAGATGCTCGAGAGGATGTACCTCAGGTACTGCGAGAAAAAAGGCTTCAAGACGAAGATTCTCGACAGGCAGGACGATGTGGATTACGGAATCAAAAGTTCAACGATTTCCGTCGAAGGAGACAACGCCTACGGCATGCTGAAATCCGAGAACGGAGTCCACCGCCTGGTCAGAATATCCCCGTTCAATGCGATGGGCAAGAGACAGACTTCGTTTGCCGCAGTAGAGGTGGTGCCGGAGCTCGGGGACGACATAGAAGTTGAGATCAACCCGCAGGATCTGAAGATAGACACATACAGGTCAGGCGGCGCGGGAGGACAGCACGTAAATACCACCGATTCGGCAGTAAGGATAACTCATCTCCCGACAGGCATCGTGGTCACCTGCCAGAATGAAAGATCGCAGATTATGAACCGCGAGACTGCAATGAAGATACTCATATCCAAGCTCACGAAAATAGCCGAGGAGGCACATAAAGAGAATCTGAACGAAATCAAGGGCGACCAGTCGCAGATAGGCTGGGGCTCGCAGATCAGAAACTACGTATTTCAGCCGTACACCATGGTAAAGGATACGAGGACAGGTGCGGAGGTCGGCAACGTCGATGCGGTTATGGACGGCGACCTCGATGTATTCGTCAGGGCCAAACTCTCGCAGGACGCGGGCGGCAAATAAGTGCGGGCGGAGCATAAGAACTGTGCGCTACACAAATCATATAAAACGGTAGAATCAGAATGAGTAAACTTAAGTTTCTGTGGAAGAAGTTCCGCAGCACGGACACAAGGAAAATAAAGCAGGCGGCACAGCGCATATCAAAAAAGACCGGGAGAAACTCAGGGCTTATCTATTTGGATATCCTGAAATGTATCGTGAAATACGGCACGGGATTTGTGGATTACGAGGGCTTTGAGATGTACGATATGAGCGAGCAGGAGAGAAGGGATTTCCTGACCATAGGAAAGAACAACCAGCTCATCATAGAGCTCAACGATCCGAAGTACCGGGACTATTTCGAAGACAAAATAAAGTTCAACGAAAAGTTCGATGCCTTTGTAAAGCGCGAATGGATGGTGCTCGACGGCAGCAACAAGCCTGAGTTTGGGGAGTTTCTCAAGAGGAATAAAACCCTGATAGTAAAGCCGGTGGATGAGTCCTGCGGAAACGGCATAGAAAAAGTGAGTTATGAAGAAGGCATGGATGCAGATGCGCTCTATGACTCCCTGTACAGCAGGCAGTGCATACTGGCAGAGGAGGCCGTGGTCCAGAGCAAGGAGATGGACCTGCTCTGCACGAGCTCGGTCAATACAGTCAGGCTCGTCACCATCTACAACAGCGATGATGATGTGTCCGTTGTGGCGGGCGCCATAAGGATGGGAAGAGAAGGCAACTACGTGGACAACTTCAACCACGGAGGGCTGGCTGTCATAATCGATGTGGCGGACGGGGTTTCCGTGACGGACGGGTATGACAAGGACAGAAATACATATAAAACCGTGCCGGAGATAGGCACCGTGCTCAAGGGTTTTCAGTGCCCGATGTGGGACGATTGCACGGCACTTGTAAAGGAAGCCGCCAAGGTGGTTCCGCAGATAAGATACGTGGCGTGGGATGTCGCCGTAAGCAAGGACCACGGGCCGCTTTTAATCGAAGGCAACAGCTATCCGGGGCAGGATGTGACGCAGTATCCAAAGCTCGGACTCGGCACATATAAGGTAATAAGGGACGCCATAGCCTGAGGCAGGGCGACGGCGGAACGGGACGCGAGAAATTAAAGAAGAAAAGGAAAGGACGAGATGTTATTTCATTTAGTACTGTTTTTTGCAAAAATATGGGCTTTCTTCTATGACAGGTTAAAGAAGCACGAAAGCGACTTCATAGGGCTGGTTTGCTATAAACTTTGCCCGGATTTTCTTGAGAGAATGGCCAAGCCCAGAATCAAGATACTCATAACCGGAACAAACGGCAAGACCTCAACCACTCATCTGGTGGCAAACATGCTGAGAAACGCGGGGCTTAAAACCGAGTACAGCTACTGGGGATCGAACCTCATGGCGGGTCATATAAAAACCATGCTCGACTGCGTTACCATCACCAATAAATGCAAGGTCGATGCCTGCGTTCTGGAGTGCGACGAGATGATGATGGCCACGAGCCTTCCTGCATTTAAGGCGGACTACGTGCTGATCACAAATATCTGCAGGGACTCCATCAGAAGAAATGCTTATCCTGACTACATTTACGGAAAGATGGACAGGGGAGTTGCAAAATATCTCGATACAACTCTCATCCTCCATGCAAACGATCCGATTTCATCGGGACTCGGAAAGGACAACAAGAAGGTCTTCATAGGGGCGGAAAAGATATACGATCACAGCGCTTATGCAGGATTTTCAAACGAGTTCAGAACCTGCCCGGTCTGCAATTCGGAGATAGAATACGACTTCAGACACTACAGGCATGTCGGCCATTTCAGATGCCCTGAGTGCGGCTTTACGAATCACGAGGCCAAGTACATGTGGGAAGGAATTGAGGGAGACAATCTCGTGCTCAACGGAGACAAGTACCACATCATCTCGGATGACATTTTCAATCTGTACAACGAGATCATGATAATCGGCCTCTTCAGGGAGCTCGGCTTTGAGCCTGCCAAAATAGATGAACTTCTGAAAGGAGTTCAGATTCCGAAGTCCAGGGAGGGCTTTGACTCGTACAAGGGAATCGACATCTACAGAAAGTGCGGCAAAGGTCAGAACGGCACGGCGCCTTCGATTATCTTCGAAAGCATCATGAAGAACAAAAATAAGAAGGAGCTCGTCCTCATCATGGATGCGGAAATCGGAAGAGGTGCGCAGGCCACGATGACCTGGCTTTACGACAACGACTTCGAGCTTCTGAATGACGACAGCGTTCAGAAGATAATCATTACAGGCGACAACACGCTCGACTACAAGCTGAGACTGCTGTTGGCAGGGATTCCCGAGGAAAAGCTCGTGGTCTGCGAGGATTACAAAGAAGCGCACAGGTATCTGACGCTGGACGACAGCGACATCTACCTGATAGTGGACATAGATTATTCGGCATGGGGTATTGAGGTTGCCGAAAACACAATGAAGAGATTGGACAAAGAGAAATGAAAACAATAGAAGTTTTATACAGCGAATTCGGTAATATGTACGGCGAAGTCTACAATGCGATGTTTCTCGAAAAATCATCGGATGAGATAAAGCTCATATACACAAAGTTCAACGACGTGCCGTATTTCATGAACAACGATGTGGACATGGTATACATAAGCTATATCAGGGATCCCAAGATTTATACCGTGCTCGAAAAGCTCAGGACGTATAAGGACAGAATCAAAGAGCTGATCGAGAAGGACGTGATCTTCCTCCTGACCGGAAACTCACTTGAGATGTTCGGGCAGTACATAGAGGAGGACGGCGTAAAAACAGAGGCCCTCGGACTTTTCGATTACTATGTCGAAAAGGACTTTGATGTGAAATATGCTTCGTGGGTCAGAGGATACTTTGAGGATATAGAGATCATCGCACACAGAAATCAGTTCTCGAAGTGCTTTAATATAAAGCAGCCGTTCATCAGGGTGGAAAACGGAAGCGGAAGCGACATGGAGACAAATGTCGAGGGCATCCGTTACAAGAACTTCTATGCGACCTATCTGCTGGGGCCCTTCCTCATAATGAATCCGCTCTTTGCAAAATACCTGCTCGGGCTGATGGGGATAGAGGAGATGAGATTCGAAAAAAGTGCCATGGAAGCCTACGACAAGAGAATGGAATACTTCCACCGCAAGGATGCGCGCTTCATCATGGATTTCTACGGATAAGCCAGAAAGAAAAGGACAGACCGCAAGGACATGCTTAAACTGTACGCGGGAAGAGAAAATATCAACAAGGAGCGTTTTATCTACGACCGCATAAAAGCGGACGGAGGTAAGACGCTTGTTTTGGTGCCGAATCAATACACGCTGTCTGCCGAAGAGCAGGCGCTTAAGTATCTCGAAACGGACTGCCTTTTCGATGTCGAGATACTCTCGATGAACAGGCTGGGACTTCGCATGCTGCAGGAACAGGGCGCTGAGTCGGTGCATATGCTGGATAAGTACGGACGATTCATGCTGCTGACCAGGCTGATCAAGGAGCACAAGGAGAGCTTTGATATATTCCGCCGCTCAGCGGGCAGGCTGACTTTTACAAACATGCTCAACGATTTCATATCGGAATTCAAGCAGCAAAACCTGAGCGCGGACGAGCTCGATGCCATGCTGGATGATGCCGCGGACATACCGCTTTTACAGTCAAAGATCAGGGAGCTCAGCGCCGTGCTGAGAGCCTACGAGGAGTCCATTCAGGGTCTCTACACCGACCCGGAAGACTATATTACGATGTACATAAATGCAATCGGAAAGTCCGCGCAGATAGAAGATAAGACGATCTGGGTATACGGCTACGACAGCATCACGCCGAAATTCACCAATGCCCTCATGGAGCTCGCAAAGAAGTCAAAGGGAGTGAATTTCATCATCAACAGGAGCGACTTCGGACTGGATGAACAACTGGAGAGGCTGCTCATGCGCCGCGCAAATGAAGAGGGCATCGAAGCATCCTGCGAGGAGATAAGCGATGAAGAATCCGAGCGCTATCTGGTAAAAAAGTCGAAGACCGTTGAGCTTATAGAAAAATACCTCTGGCGCGATGCGGACTACGGCAGGGAGACCGGCGATGCTCCGGATCCCGATTTCGTACCGGAGGACCTGACGCTGGTATGCGCCGCCAACCCGTATTTTGAAGCGGAAAATGCAGCAGCATATATCTGGCACCTGATCAGGGACCGCGGCTACAGGATGCGCGACATACAGGTCATAGCCAATGACGAGGGCGGCATGCAGCCGATCATAAGGCGCGTATTTGCCGAGTACGGCCTGCCGGTCTTTTCGGATGCGGTGAGAAAAATCACGGATACGGCGGCGGTGGCCTTTATGGTTAATCTGCTCCGTTTTGAGGTATATCACAGGGCGCCGCAGTTCATATTCGCCATGCTCAAATCAGGCATGACGGATTTTGCTGACGAAGATATAGAGGAACTTGAAAATTACGTGAGGACCTATCACATCAGAGGCTCGATGTGGGACAGGGATTTCAGATACGGAGAGGAAGTCCTGGGCGAGGAGCTCTTTGCGAGGCTGAACGAAATGAGGGCGCGGATATCCGATGCCATGAAGGGCCTTACAGCAATCAGCAAGAGGTCCCGTGTCAGCGAATTTACGGAGAGCTTCAAATCGTATCTTGAGGATACGTGGAAGCTGGGTGACAAGGTCAGCGAGGCGGCGGTGAATGCGGCAGAGGACGGCCTGAGCGATGAGGCGCAGAGGCTCGTCCAGAGCTACGACAAGGCCATGGAAATGCTCTCCCAGATGACAGAGATAATGGGTGATGAAGAACTCATGCTGGATGAATTCACGGAGCTTTATGTGGCGGGCCTCATGGACGTGGAGGTCGGCGTCATACCGGATGCTGCGGACGGACTTTCGCTCGGAACCATGATAAGGACCAGGCCGAGGCCTGTTAAGGCGGCTTTGGTGCTCGGGGCGAACGAAGGAGTTTTGCCGCTGCAGCCAGGCACTGAGGGTCTCTTTTCCGTGGACGAAAAGGACTTTTTCAAGGAGAGGGGATTTGCCCTCGGATCGCTCGATGACATAAGGATGAATGAGGAAAATGCCGCCATGTACAGGATGATGTCGGGACCGTCCGAGGAACTGTACATCAGCTATTCGATGACGGATACGAGCGGCAGCGATGCGAGTCCGTCGCCCGTGATAGAGGCTCTGACAGAGCTCTTTCCGCAGATCGAAAAGCAGGGGCTCATCAGGAGAGATATCATAAGCGAGGGCTGGGGCATGGATATGGTCCAGACAGCGGACGATGCGCTGAGGCACCTCGCGGTTCACATAAAGGAGACAGCGCCGGCGGATGACCACGGGGAAGCCCTGACGCAGGCCATGCTCAGATGGTACAGGGACAACAGAAGCAGTGAGCTCGACCGGATGATGGAGGCGTCGGCCTACGATAACGACCTTAAACCCATCGGATCCGGGATTGCCTCAAAGCTTTATAAGGGCAGCAGCGGAAGACTCATGCTGAGCGCATCCTCGATAGGGAACTATATAGACTGCCCGTTCAAATATTTTGTCGGAAACGGCCTGAGGCCGCAGGAGGAAAGGGACTTTGCCTCCGATCCGAGATCCATAGGAGATGCATACCATGAGTGTCTGATGGCAGTGGCCAGAAAACTGGTCGGAGACAGGGAGCTGCTCCGAGCCATCGGTTCGGGTGATGAGGACGCTCTTGAAAAACTCGTGAACGATGAGCTCGGCAGCCTGGCCGAAAAGTACAGGGGCGGATTATTCGTCTCGAGCGGGACCGAGAAATTCAGAATGGAGAGAATCCGCGAGATATGCTCAAAGGCTGCACGTGCGATGGCGCTTCAGCTGGCGGCTGAGTCCGTGACATCGGCTTCACTTGAGGAAAAGATCGGATCCGGCGGAGCATTTGAGCCGATAAAGATGAAGATCGGCGACGATGAGGTCTGCGTCGAAGGTAAGATCGACAGGGCGGACATACTCGATGTGGACGGAAGCGGACGCGTCAGGATAATCGACTACAAGACGGGAAGCGACAGCCTCGATGTCTGGAAGATGAAGCAGGGCTACAAGATGCAGCTCATGATTTACCTGATATCCGCAAGCTCCGGAGGATATGAGCCCGCCGGAATGTTCTACTTCAACATCAAGGACCCCATTCAGGCCGCCAATAATATAAAAAAGGACGGCCTGGATAAGATAAAGGAAACAGCACCGGAGGATCTGTTCAAGCTCAAGGGTGCATATATAGATGAAGAGGGCGTGCTGAGCGCCATGCCCGAAGGAGTGCTGGCGAGCACGGCCAAGGGCAGCAAGCTGAGCCGCGAGGAGTATGAGGAGCTGAGACGCGATGTCACGGCCAGGATGGAGGAGACCGCATCGGGCATACTCAGCGGAGAGATAGGAATACACCCACTCCGCGGGGACCAGGACAGACTGGCCTGCACCTACTGCAGCTACAAGGCCATCTGCAGACGCGACGGCGGCTACAACAGAAACTACGCCAGAAAGCTCAAACCAAAACCAAAAGAAAAGTAATGGAAGTAATATCAGTCGGGAGCAGCAGCTCCGGAAATGCATACATAATAACGACCGAAAACAGCACTGTGATAATCGATGTCGGTTTGCCCGCCAAACGGATAATCACTGCGCTGCATCAGATCGGACGCAGCCCCGAGGACGTGGAGGCGATCTTAATCACCCACGAACACGTAGATCACGTCAGAAGCGTCAGGGCAATGGGCAGGCAATGCCCCAATGCGCTTTTCTACGCCAGCAAAGGCACCGTCGAAAACACGGACGCTTTTCAGTACATAGACAACGAAAGAATAATTATCGTTACAGCTGGTGAAGAAATTGGAATGAGCGAAGCGATTGCCAATACTTTTCCATTAAGTCACGATGCTGTGGAGCCAATAGGATATACAATTTCTGCAGACGATATAAATGTCTCGGTTGTCACCGATTGCGGAGTTATAACAGATGATATTTATAATGCGGTAAAGAGTTCGGATATTATTCTGCTTGAGGCGAATCATGATGAGAACATGCTTATATATGGAGAGTATCCTTACTCATTGAAAGTCAGAATAAAAAGTGACTATGGACATCTGTCAAATTCATGTGCCGGGGATGCATTAACCAGGATTCTCGATGACAGGAAAAAAGAAATGACAGGCAGGATGGATCCGTTGAGAATAATGCTGACGCATCTGAGTTTCCACAACAATGCACCTTACTTTGCCAGACAGACAGTTGAAGAAAAACTGGAGCAGTGCGGTTATAAAAAGGGCGATGATTACTTGCTTGAAATAGCATCCAAAGACGAAATAACTGTTATTAATTGCGGAGATTAATATGGGAGAATACTCTGCAACGGGATGAAAAATGCTGAATATTAAAATCGTATGCGTGGGAAAATTGAAGGAAAAGTACTGGCAGGATGCATGCGCCGAGTATATGAAGAGGCTCGGTGCGTACTGCAGACCTGAGGTGATTGAAGTGCCCGAAGAAAAGCTCCCGGCAAACGCCTCCGCCAAAGACGAGCAGCACGTCATCGAGGCGGAAGGAAAAGAGATACTGAAGAGGGTTTCCGGCTACGTCATCGCGCTTGATGTAAAGGGCAAAGAGCTCAGCTCGGAGGAGCTGGCGGGCAGAGTTTCGGAAATAAGTCTTGCACATTCCTCCGTAGTATTTATAATAGGAGGGAGCCTCGGGCTCAGCGATGAAGTAAAAGAGAGGGCGGACCTTAAGATGAGCTTTGGCAGGATAACGCTGCCGCACCAGCTGGCGAGGGTCGTGGCGCTCGAACAGATATACCGCGCGTTCAAAATAAACGCCGGCGAGACTTATCACAAATAAGCTTTTCTTCAGAATATACGGCGTTGCCGCAAAGAAGAAAAGCTTGATTTCCGGGGGCTGAGCCCCTCCAATAGAAGGAGATTGTAATGGCTAATAAATACAGCAAGGCGAATTTTGTAAATAAAGATGAGGGCAATAAACCTGCGGGCGGCCAGGGTTCCTCGCAGATGAAGGAATACGAAGAGCGCAGAAAGCGCCTGAACACGAGCGCAAAGATTATGGCCATCGTAGTGTCGATCGCCATGATAGTCACGGCGTTCCTGTCTGCGGGAGTGTTCTTCCTGCAATAATCCTTCGCATGGGCAGAACTGTCAGCACAAAAAAGAGCACAAAAGAGCAGGTCCCGGGACCTGCTCTTTTAATTCTAATGACAAATGTACGGATTTTCTTATGAATATGTTTGAAAATCCGCACAACATGGTGACTGCCCGCACAATATGATGCCAAGCCGCAGGGGGAGATAAGGGCTGAAAGCCTTGAAATACACAAAAAAACAAAGACTTTGTTAAAAATTTAATACAATAGGCACTGTGTTTTATGTTACAATTTGAGAAGTAATGAGTTTTCGGTGATAAAGGTATTGTTCTATAATAGGAGGGGCCTATGGAATTACAAATTCAAGACCTTGTTTCCTCTATCCGAAAAGAAGGGGTGGAGGCGGCAAATGCCGAGGCGGAAGCGATTATTGCAGAAGCCAAGAAGAAAGCCGACTCTATCGTGAGCACTGCAAAGAACGAAGCGCAGCAGTACAAAGATACTGCAGAAAAGGAAATCAACATCCTTAAGGAAAGCGCTGAGGTCAGTGCAGAGCAGGCGAAGAGAGATGCTGTCCTGGCGTTTAAGTCGGAGATTCAGTCTGAGTTTGAAAAGATTCTCAAGACTGATATCAGCAAGCAGCTTTCCGGAGACGGGCTTGGCAAGCTTATTCGTGCGGCAGTTGCCGGTGAAAATGTTGCAGATTGCGTTGCAGAGGTAGCCGAGGTTAGTGATGCGCTTAAAGCAGAACTTGCCAAGGAGATTAAAGACGGGCTGGAAATCAGACCTACAAAGGGTGTTCAGACGGGATTTCGTCTTGCAGCCAAGGATGGTTCCGGCTTTTTTGATTGCTCGGATGAAGGAATTATGGAGATGCTGATGCCATACTTCAGAAATCTGGACTTCCAGTAAAAGAAGGAGGCAGAGTATGGCTTCATATTATTATCTAGTAGCAAGCCTGCCTGAACTCAGAGCAGACGGAGATTTGCCGATTACATATGATGAATTTCTGACGCTCTGCCAATCCAACGTAAGTGAAAAGGATTATGAGCTTCTGGAGAACCTCACTCTCAATTCCACGGAGGGACCGCTCGTAAACGAATGGTCCGAATTCTACGGGATGCTGAACAAAGAGCTGAGCTATCAGAGAAGCGTCAATCTCGGAAAGAATTACTCATCCGCGTATGATAAGGACGGATTCATAACACAGGTGGTATCATCTGCGCTTTCGGCCAAGAACCCGCTGGAAGCTGAGAGAATGCTCCTGGAGTATGAGTTCGAAAATCTGGACTCACTTGTGGGACTGCATATGTTCGACGACCATGTGCTCTTCGGATATGCAATCAAGTTAAAACTGCTTGAGCGCCTGAGCTGCTTCGAGCATGACAAGGGCAAGGCTGAATTCGATTCCCTGTTCGAGGGGATACAGCAACGCGTATACAGCTTGTAACGTAACAGGAGTTATTTATGAAAGTACAAACAGGATATGTAGCCGGAGTCAACGGCAACCTCATAAAAGTTGACTTCGACGGCTCGGTT
>ONJG01000023.1 GCA_900318105.1 uncultured Eubacteriales bacterium | reverse complement strand
TATTTTCAGACAGGCATCGTCCATTCTGAAGCCCTGATTATAGCCATATTCTTTGCTTCCCATGGTGTACGTTGCAGAGCCCTGCGCTGCGATGGAAGGATAAGAATTTCCCTGGTTGTAATCCAGATTTAACAATAGGATTGTTTCATTGTGAGGCCAACTTTCATAAGAAGGGTTCAACTTGTTATCCCGTCCTGCCACTGTGATACTTCCCACCGAAAAAATGAGATCCTCGCGGCTCCCGTCGCTCATAATGACGGCGTCTGTAAAGACGATCGTAAAGCCATCAAACACCTTCTCATAATCAAGATCGACCGAGCCCAAATCCGCAATTACTTTACCATTGCTATATGTAATACCAGTTGAAAAATTCGATTTTGACAGATCCACAAACTCTTTTGTGAGTTTTGATGGGTCTATGGTTACAGTAGCCATATCGGCTGATCTGGCAAAAATCCGGTTATTCGAACCGCTTCCGCCGTCAGGAATGATTGCATCCGTCAGAGTGATCTCATATTCAACATCGTCAATGACTGCTTTCAGCCACTCCTCTGTCTCAAACGGCTTGAGAGTATAGATCAGCCATGTATCTGTCTCTTCATCTCGCACGATTCCGATAAGAGATTCATCGCTGACAGAAACGCTATTGATTGTCCCGGTAAGCCCCACAGCATTCAAAATTGTGCACAGCTCTATCGGAGAATCTTCGTTGTAAAGAACATACTGCTTGTCACCGTATGTAAATTCCACCGTATAGCAGGAAAAGCCTTCTGTCGTGACAGTGGCGGTTTCACTGTTTGTTTCTACCTCCAGTGGCTGCGCAAACACTTCCGCCCCTTTATCCTCTATGTGGTAAACCTGCGTTTTCAGATTTTCGTTCGCCACTTCAGGGAGTGAGAAGGATACGCGCACGTTTGCGGAATCAGCAGGCTGTAGCTCATTCCCCTCCGTATCCAGCACCTTAATATCAAAGGTATAGGACGCTGCTACGTTCTCGTTTCTGGAGCGTTGCTCTTCTACCGCCGCATCAATTCCGGAAAGTGAACTTCCCGGTACTTTTTCCGCATGCAGTACAGCGCCTTCCGGGAACACCCCAGCCTCTGCATAAACCGTGATAGTCACACCATTTACTGAAACTCTCTCACAGAATGCTTCAGCCTCATTATTTGGCGCCTTTTCTTCCGCAGCATCGCTTATATCTTCATTCTCCAGTGGTTCAGAAGTTTCTAACTCATTTTCCTTCTCTGATTCAGTAGTAGTTTGTTCGTCGTTTTGCGCAGTTGCATTCTCATCTGTATTCTCTGCTCCCTGCTCTTGATGAATCACCGATTCGTCTTCTCCTTGCTTATCTTCCACAGGAGAACGCTCATCATCTCCCGAAAATTCTAAAGAATCGACTCCATCTTGAGCAAAATACTCTTCAGCATTCACTTCCAATGATTCCGCTTCACTCTCTGCGGAATTTGTCACCACCGCCAAAACATCTACTTCATTGCTGTTTTCAGCATAAGCAGAGGAAAAAGGAAGTATATTGATAAGAAGGACTATCACTATCCATATAGCTATCGCCTTTTTTCTTTTCATAAGCTCACCTCACAATGCAAATGAAAAATGATACGGTCATACATTAGCGACCCTCTTCTCAGAAAACTGCTCCTTCTAACCCGGTAAAATGTTCAAATTATTTGTTTTGTTCTTCGGTATATCCGTTTTTCTGACCACACGAATAACTCCTTGCACCTTTTCTACCTCAAACATAAAAGGGTTGTTCTTTGCCCATTCCGGATGGTTTTTCGCATAAGCAGTGTATTCCTGATATGCCATAACAAATCCTTTATGCACAACTTCCGCCGCTTCTTCTCTGGCACTCACTGCTTCTGCGAAATTATCATAAGTTCCAATGTAATACTTTTGTCTCTTAAAACCGATAAGAACTCTGTATTTTCCTTCTTTTGTTTTATACACCCCTGTATGTCCACTGGTATTATCGGATCTTGTCTTTCTCGACTTCAGCCAATCCACACATGTTCCGTCAACAAAAGTTAATGTATCGGGAATTTGATGCATTAACTCACGTTTTCTGCACCCACAGCTGACAGTTCTACCATTCACCAGGCTATCTTCGGACACATAGGTATCATTTCCACAGTCACATCGACACCTCCATATAATGGAGCCCTTACTGTCTCTCTTCTCTGTTTTCTCCAGAGCGACCAGCCTTGAAAAACGCTGTCCTAAGAGATTCCTCCCTGTCGAGTGCGGCCTCATGCACCCACAACTTTTTACATGACCGCTTTTTAACTCGCTCATCTTAACTATCTTTGTATTACCGCAATCGCATTGACATAGCCACCGCGTCTTCCCATCTCGGGAGTTTTCAACGCGTTTCACCGCAACCAGCTTGGAAAAGCGTTGACCGGTTATATCTTCTCCTGTCTTTCCGTAATAACTGGATTCCGAAGGAACGCAGCCACAGTTCTTAATTGTTCCCCTCAGCAAATGACGGGTATTGACATACGTGATATTTCCACAGTCACACCGGCACTTCCAAACCGTATATCTCGCCTCACGGCGGTCTGTCGGCTCAAGAACAGTGAGCATATTATATTTTTTCCCAGACAGATCCATCCGCTTTGGCATAACACATTCCTCGTTATATAAAGGTTTTTGCTTATTCTTTTTTGAACACAGCCTACAGGAACCTGATATTTTTACTCTTAATTTCGTCAACAGCTTTCATATACGGCATCGGCTCTGCAAAATAATCACCTTGAAACCTGGTGAATCCCAAGTCCTGACAGATAGATATTTGGTCAGAGTCTGTGATTCCTGTGATAATCATTTGAGAAACAATCTGTTCCGAATATCCTGCCTCATAAATCCGCGCTTGCGGATTATATCTGGCTTCGCCTTGTTCGTTTATGATTTTATTTATAGATGTTTCCAATTCATCCACTTCTATATCTTTTATCAGCTTCGGCTTGCACAATGTCCTTTCCGAAATATTGAGGCGCACTTTATACCCTGACTCTCTCATCTCCCGAATAGTGTCGTCTTCTCCTTTGGCATTTTCTGATACCGCTGTAAATACGGAATCTGAAAGCACAAAAGTCAGTGCGCTCTTTGGCATATGATAAATTTCAAGGAGTCGCTCTATCTCTTCAAGCCATGCAGACACATCTCGCATAGCACAGGAATAATTGATTGCAACAGGCACAAACGGCTCACCGGCCAAATTCTTTCTCACTAAATACATCTGACATATTTTCTCGATCATATAGTTTTGAACGGTCTTAAGAAGAACCGGATCAAAGGATATGTCGAACAGGCTCAAATATATCGTCCCTGATTTCATACGGTTACACACAGGAAATGCAGTAAAACTGCAAATGGAGTTTGTAGAACAATCTACTGCAGGCTGAAACGCTATGGAAATCTCGTCTTTTTCCACTGCTTCCTTTAATTGTTCAACCAATTCCGGAGTCATACAATCGTTCCTTCCGCCCGACTAATAATCTAGTGATTTTACATCTGCCCGTTTATCGTAAGGCGTTTTTTATTCTTGGTTTTCATAGTAGCGAGATAAAAAAGAATCAAACAATGCTTCTTCCGCCTTTTTTCTCTCTTTTATTGCCTTTTCTTTTTGGGAATATGTACCCATATGGTGCATTTTCCCTTTAAATCCTATCTGTGCATGCCAACCACTTTTTGTCTTGACCACTCCTGTGTAACCGCTGGTATTATCTTGACGCAACGTTTTTGTCTCCAGCATTTCTATACATGTTCCATCTACATATCGAAGAGGGGGCGCCGCATGTTCTTTCTTTAAGCACCCACAGCTCTTCGTATTTCCGGAAACAAGTGAATTGTATGAAGCTTTAACGATCTTCCCACAATCACAGACACATTCCCACACCACTGAGCCGTGTCTTCTTTCACCCAAAGGCTTAACAGCAAGCAGTCTCCCGTATTTTACACCAGATATATTGACAGCTCTTTGTTGGAGAGCCTCTTTCCTTGCACAACCACAACTGGTTGTGTTCCCATTGACAAGGCTGGATGTAGGAACAAAAGCTTCCTTCCCACAATCACATATACATCTCCAAAGATAACAGTTTTCTTTTTTCTCCGCAGTTCGTTCAATCGCAATGAGCTTTCCGAATCTTTGTCCTTTGAGATCTTTCGCTCCCTTCATCTTTCTCGCGCAGCCACAACTTTTCGCAAGACCATTGCGGATTTTATATGCTTCCAGATAAATTTCGTTTCCACAATCACACCTGCAACGCCACAATGCCGAGCCTTTCCTTTTCACGTCGCTTTTTTCTATTGCAACAAGATCCCCGGAGCGAAAGCCTGTTATATCATCCGCTGCATTTCCTCGCATGATTCTCATCGCCATCCCGTCCACAAATTCTGTCCGTCCAAATAATTTTGTGTTAATATTTCATCTCCGGAATATACGTGTCCGCTTCTCCTATCTGTCCGGTTGTCGGGTCAAGGAGAAGCCACTCTCCTTCTTTTACACACGTAGAAAGCCACGCATGCCAGGCACCTTCGAAATTACCGAACACTATTTGAGTCGGGATTCCAACAGAACGAAGCATAGCTGCTGCCAGAGCTGCTTTATCCAGGCAAATCCCCTTACCTTCCTCATATATTTTCTCTGTGTCTGGCATGCTATCCGATAGCTTGATTTCGTCTCTCTCAATTATTTCAGACTTGTCATAATCATATTTGATATTAGAAAACACCCATTTGCATATCTTTTCTGCGGTTTTTTCCTTGCTGGCGCTGTCGCATAATTTTGCAGCCTGATGGATAAAACTTGAATTAGCGTTATATGGAACCATATAACTTGGGATTAAAAACGGAATCATCTCATCCTCGAATTCGACATCAAATTCGACTCGGTCTAAGACTTCATAGCTTGTACCAGCTATGAGTCGCACTACTTTCAGAGTATATTTCCCGCTACCCATGCTAACCGGAAGAAGCGTTTCTCCACTCGGCAATGAAAGATAGGTAAACCTTACATCGCCACAATCCAAGGTGCAGCCAATTTCATTTTCCGTTTCGGAGCGAACAACTATATACCCCTTTGCGGCATCTGACAGATTGTATGAGAACGAATCGCCTACCTCTATCGTCTGTGTTTCGTCTATATCTCGTAATGTATTTTCAAATGAAAGAATTCTTTCATAAGCCTCGTCTTTCACTCTGGCCGAGAACGATGAGGCTTCTGTATTGACGAAGCCGTTGGACAACGTTAAGATCAACAAAAGAAAAGAAAGCAAAAATAGAATTTTTGCTGCTTGTTTCGTTATAACGTTCCCCCTCCGAACAGCGTCCACAACTCGCCTCCAACAACGTAATTCGCATTATGTTGCACTAATGCACAATAGCTATCGGGCACACGGTTAATGGTGCAGATAATGTATTCATTCTCATAAAACGGGCGG
>ONJG01000020.1 GCA_900318105.1 uncultured Eubacteriales bacterium | reverse complement strand
CGCAATGTGTTCAAGAAAAAAATACCCCCTCATCATTTCTGATGAGAGAGTATCTCTTCGTCATCTTAACTTAATGACATTGGGCTTGCGCCGTCCCTTTTGATTCATATTTAGATTTTTCCGAGGCCTTTGAGGATTTTCTCAGGCGTCATAGGCCAGCTTCTGACCCAGACGCCGCAGGCATCGTGTATGGCATTTCCTATGGCAGGCGCCGCGCCGTTGCAGGCGATTTCGGAGATGGACTTGGCGCCCATCGGGCCGAATTCGTCCTTGACATCGACCAGTATGGACTTAAAGTCCTCGGGCTGCTCGTTTATCATAGGCACGCCGTAGTCTGTCATGTTGGCATTGATGCAGACTCCGTTTTCGTCCAGTATCATATCCTCATAGAGCGAGTGACCGATGGACTTGAGAGCCGCTCCGTACATCTGGCAGAGGGCGACCTCGGGATTTATCGGTGTGCCCGCATCCTGGAGGGCATAGAACTTCTGAACTATTATCTCTCCGGTCTTTGTGTTGACGGCTACCTGAGCGAAGTGTGCTCCGTACGGTACCGACGAAGCTTTGGTCACGAACACTCCGTGGCCGACCATCTCTCCGCGGCCCTCGCCGCTGCATGCGGTGTGCGAAAGCTCGTAGTAGGAGAGAGTCTTGTCTGTCTTGAGAGAGTGGACCTCTCCGGGATATCTGAGCTCGAGGTCGTCTTTGTCTTCATCCATCTGAAGAGCAGCCTCTGTAAGCATGGCTTCCTTGAGTTTTTTGCATGCCTCAAGCGATGCGCCGCCTGAGAAGAAGGTTCCGGAAGATGCATAGGATCCGGTATCGAATACGGAGCTGTCTGTATCACCTGATATGACGGATATCCTGTCCATGTCGATGCAGATGAGCTCGGATGCGATCTTGGCTGAGATGGTGTCAAGACCTGTTCCTATGTCCGCACCGCCGCTGTTCAGGATTATGTTTCCGTCGGTTGTCAGCTTGGCTATGGCCTCTGCGTGATCGAGTCCCGGAAGTCCGGAGCCCTGCATGATCATGGCAAAGCCTTTTCCGACCTTCCAGTCGGGGCCCGGTGCCTCATCGGATGCATCCTCTCCCCATTTGATCATCTCGCAGCCCTTTTCGACGCATTCCCTCAGGCCGCATGAGCCTACAGGCACCACGTTTCCTTCGCGGCCTTCGCCGAGTCCTTTGAGGATCTCGAGCATATAGCCTTCCTCAACGTGATTCTTGAGAACCATCTCTTTGTAATCCACTCCGAGCTTTTCTGCGAGCTCGCACATGGCCATCATCAGCCCGTATGTGCCCTTAGGTGTTCCATAGCCCTGGTAAGCTCCGGCCGGAGGGCAGTTGGTGTAGTAGATCTCAAGATCGTATTTCATGTTATCGCATTTGAAGAGCGGCAGGGTCTTGGAGCAGCTGTTCATAGGCACCGTCAGGCAATGGTTGCCGTAAGGACCTGTGTTGGCCTTTACATCAAGGTAGATACCCGTGATGGTTCCGTCTTTCTTTCCGCCCATCTTGACGTGGACGCGCATAGGGTGGCGCGTCGAGTTGGCGATAAATTCCTCTTCTCTTGTATTGTGGTAGAGGACCGGGCGTCCTGTTACATAAGCCGCGTAACCCGTGAGGTCCTCAACGAGTATGTCCTGTTTGGAGCCGTAGCCTCCGCCGACCCTGGTCTTGATGACGTGAATCCTGTTTTGCGGCAGGCCCGTGACCCATGAGCAGATGCGGCGCACGTGATACGGCACTTGAGTTGATGCATATACCACGAGGCGGCCTGCTTCCATCTTGGCAAAGCAGATATGCGTCTCAAGAGGTGTGTGCTGAATCTGTGTGGTCTGGAATGTGGCCTCAACAACAGCGTCAGCCTCTGCGAAGGCCTTGTCGACATCTCCTATGCCGCCGTGATTTGATGCGGCGAGGTTATGTTGAACATCCGCATGGAGAGGGAACTGGTATATAACTTTTCCTTCTCTCGGATCCTTCGATGCTCTTGCGTTATATTCATCGAGATCGTCCGGAGCTCCTGCTCTGTATTCGACAGGTCCGCCGTGGACTAAAGGCGCGCCCTCAGCCATGGCTTCCTCGACTGTGAATACTGCGCCCTGGACATCATAGTCGACCTTGACGAGGTCCCTGGCCTTAATGGCAGCCTCGGGTGTCTCTGCGATTACGGCAGCAACCCTGTCTCCGACGTGTCTTGCCTTGAGGTTGAGGAGCCTTCTGTCATGAGGCGATGGCTCAGGCTCTCCCTGGCCGGCCTGCATGTAGTGGGTCTCCGGAGTGTTATACGGTGTGAGTATCTCGACAACTCCAGGAACCTTCATGGCTTCCTCTGTATCTATGCTGTTTATGTATGCCGAGGCATGAGGCGATCTCACGCATACCATGTAGCAGGTATCCGAATCCACGAAATCCTCTACGAAGGCACGTCCGCCCGATACCAGCTGAGGTCCGTCGACCTTGGAGCCGGGTTTGCCCACGACCTTATATTCATCTCTGTATGAAGGAGCGGGGATGGTTTTGTAATCTCCGTCCTTCATCTTTTCGATGGCCATCTGAACGGCCATGTAGTAGTGCTCATATCCGGCGTCACGAATGAATATGCCGGACAGGCAGTCCTTTATGTCTTCCTTGCTCGGATTCGGGTTGTTTTCCAGAAGCCATGTGAGAAGGAGTGCTGTGGCAGGGGAGTTGTATGCCGACTGCACAACACCTGAATCTATGAGTGCCTGCTGTACTATCGTGAGATTTTCTGTGTTGCCGAGCCCGTCCGGAGTCAGCACTTCGCATCCGTCGATTTCACCGGCCATCATAAGATTGGACATGACGGGCATGCCGTTTACAAGCACGGTGTCAGATCCGCAGAATCCCTCAGCGTCGTCGCTGTCGCGCACTGCGAAGTGGCCTTTGCTCACGAGGAAATCCCTGAGGCGCATTGCAGGATCTGCTTCATAACTGCGTTCTATTCCGTTGATAATGCAATTAATCTTCATCTTGCAAGACCTCCTTATCCCTTGATAGCCGCATACATATCCGCAAAGCTTATGCCGAGCAGGTACTTGCGGTAGTCCGCGCCGCCGTACAGAAGATCGTCTGTAAGGGCGATTTTATCGTCGTTTTTAATATAATCGGTAATTTCTTCTTCCGAGAGGTCCTCGGAGGAACTCATTTTATCCGTGATTCCGCCGAGCTTGACAAGACCGTAATTCTTGATTGCGGCGTAGGCCAGGTACCTGCCGTCCTTTCTGCCGAGTGCAGCCGTGAGCCTTGCGTGGCTCTGCGCGGTATTGGCGCTTCTCACTGACTTTACGATGACGCCATCCGGCAGATTGATGCTGACTATAAGGCGGGCTGAGTATTTATCCCTGCCCGAGATATATGCTTCGAGTGAAACGTCCTCTTTGTTTTCGTTGTTATCCATAAGAGTCAGTTCTGCTGATGCCGCAAGGAGTGTCGGCACGAGGAAGGAATCATCTCTGCATACGGCGACGTTGCCGCCTATAGTGGCCATGTTGCGCCTTGTGCGCGATGCCATAAAGGCGAGGGCTTCTTTAAGATATGCGGGGATATCGGGGTCTTCAATCAGTTCCTGGAATGTGCAGGCTGCTCCGATCTCGATTTTTCCTTCGGACTTACGTACAAACCTGAGACCTTCAAGCCTCCTGATGGATACGTATGCATCCCGGGCGAATTCAGATCCCAGGCGCATGACTTCCGTGCCGCCTGCGAGATATGCATTATCCCGCGTCCTGATCCTGGCGGCCTCGCCCGTGCTGTGGGCTATTGTCAGTTTATCAGCCATAGATATACCTCCGTGTTGCAGCAATAAATGCTGCAGATAGAAAGTGTCTGAATTATAATTTTTATACATAGCTATTTTACCATATATCAAAAATTTTTAGAACCAATAAACTTGTTTCTTGCCATAGAT
>ONJG01000092.1 GCA_900318105.1 uncultured Eubacteriales bacterium | reverse complement strand
GTTCCCATCCCGAACACAGTAGTTAAGCTCCTTAGCGCCGATGATACTTAGGGGGTGACCCCTTGGGAAATTAGGACGTCGCAGGTTCGTAAAGAGGTTTCGGAAGAGACCTCTTTTTTTCGTACCTTTTTCATCCGGAAAACACCTTAAAATCCGTTAAAATTACTTGAATTTACTATGTCTAATACTTCAAAAAACTATGTTGCAAAAAGTAGTTTTATGTTATCATTGTGTCAACATATTACTTACATTTTTTGATGTAGATATTTTGGAAAAGTGAGGAGAATAAAGGGATGAAAAAAGGTTTAAGCGTACTCCTGATTGCGGCGGCGCTTTTTGGCTTTTATGGAGGAGCAGCTAACATTCAGGATGTTCTTGCAGCCAAGCAGTACTGGGAGAACAAGAGCGAGCAGACCACAGCCGACCTCAACAAACTTGAGGACGGTCTTAAGACGCTCGACGAAAACAAACAGGCATACCTCGATGGACTTGTCAAGGTCAAGGAAGGTGAGGAAGCCCTCGTAAAGGGTGAGCAGGATCTCGCATACGGCGAAGCCACACTCGCACAGGGCGAAGCTGACTACGCAGCAGCCCCCGGCAAACTCGCAGATGCCAGAAGGCAGATTGCTGCTGGTGAAAACAAGCTTGCAAACGGCTATGCAGATCTTGCAAAAGGTAAAAAAGACCTTAAAGAAGCAATGGCCAATAGAGCAGCACTGAGAAACGTCAGGGCAAAAATTGCTGACGTGGAAAAAGCATACTCGCCATGGCTGAATAAATTTGACAAACTCAGAAAGAGCATCGTAGACAATCCGGACAACCCGTCAAAGGGCGTGCTGTATGACGCAGGAGCCGTAGCTGTCGGACTTGTCGGAAATGAGAGCAATGATGGTATACTCACGGCTTTTGGACTTCTGAAAGCGAAGGCAGATGAAGCAAGTGCAGGAGCTGAAAAAGCACAGGCGGGGATGAACAAAATAGTTGCCGGTGCAAAACAGAACCCTGCCTTTAAAGACAAAACCGACGAAGAAATAATAGCAGCTATTAAGGCAGGACTAGCAGGAGAAGAAACTAAACAATTATACGAAGGTGCTGAAAAGCAGCGCGACGATGCCAAGGCTTTAGCAGCACAATTAAATGGTGCTTACAATTATCTGAACTCTACATATAAGAGTGATTTAATCAAAACCGCAACAAGTATAAACGGCAAAATTAAAAACATAAAGAAAGCAGATTACCAGGCTACAGAGCTCAGAAAGACAAACTTCAGTAGTGATATGTCTGATGCTGAGAAACTGCTGAATAAGTTGGCGACGGATGAAACATTGGCGCAGGTGATGCAGGTTGCCGCAAAACTGGATCCAACGATGGCACAAAAAGTATCTGGTGGAATCAGTCAGGTTAAACAGCTTATTTCAGCATCAAAAGCCAGCAAGAGCGAGTATGATAAGAACTATGATGAGCTTAAGCCTAATGCATCAAAGGGTTCAAACATTGGATCGAAAGTTGCGGCAGCAGCGAAAGCTATCCTTTCCAACAAGGATATATCAAGCAAGATGACAGCTCAGCAGAGAGAAGCGCTCAAGCCATTTATGAGCACACCATCCATCACGGGACTTCCGAATGTTGAACTTCTCTACGGAACGATGACACTTGGAAAGGACAAACTCGCTGATGGAAAGAATTCACTACTTGACAGCCTCAGAACTATAAGCGGTAATGCTGCAGGCGGTGTAACACTGTACAACGACGGTATCAGCGCCGGTGAGGACAAACTTGCAGCAGGAGAAGCTCAGCTTGCTCAAGGAGAGAAAGATCTCGCTGCAGGAAAAGCCAAGTACGCTCAAGGTCTTGCAGACTATGAGGCAGCTCCGGCTAAGCTGGAAGCAGGACGTCAGGCTCTTGAAGAAGGACGCCAGAAACTCGCTGACGGACGCAAGGAGTTTGCAGCAGGTAAGGAAAAACTCGCCGAGTACGAAGACGGTGAGCAGCAGGTAAGAGCCGGACTTGCCACAATGATGGCATCCGACCGCTATGCTGATCTCGAGACAATCCTTGAGAGACGTAACGGAGACGACAACTTCGATGCAGCAGACAAGTCACTGGATATTCCGGAAGGACTTGAGGCAGTTGGTACAGGTAGAGAGTACCAGGCAGATACAGGTGAGGTCGTTACCTCAGAGCTTACAGGCAGAATCCTCGGATCCGGCCTCGGCCTCGGTGCAGCAGCAATCGCGGTTCTTGCAGCAGTCCTCTCGCTTCTCAAGAAGTACAAGGGCGCAGCAGTATCCGCAGTCGGAACAGCAGCCGCAGGAATTGCAGGCATCATCGCAGGCAATAACGCAGGCATGGAAATGTCCAGCATCGCAGGTTCGACCATCGGAGCTACTCCGATGATTGCAGCAGGCATACTCGCCGCAGTTGCAGCAGTATTCTCGGTAGTACACTTCACTGCTAAGAAGGATGCATAAAAGCAAACCTTACATAATATGTTCAATACAAGAGGGAATCGGTTCAAAACCGATTCCCTCTGTTATTTGCTTCCTATAATACAAAAGGAGTGCCTATTATTCGCTGACCGATGGGGTCCATTCCATGGTAAGTTTTTTCTTCTTTAGCGCGCAGTCGGTCAGATACAGATTGATTAGAGTCTGGTATGGAATGCCGGTACGTTTGGACTCATTCCTGAAATAGTTAATGGCTTCATTGTTGATGTTTATAGTTATTTGCTTCTTAAGAAGTTTTGCATAGGGGTTAGGCCTAGCTTTCATTTTTGACAGATCATATTCATCTTTCATATCATTACCACCTTCCGTCTCTGTTGAAAAATTGTTTTGCCTCGTTATTTGTTGCTTTTCTTGCAGATATTATGCGTATAACTCTTCCGTCATCACGGTAGCAGTGGACAACTGCAAGAAGATTCAAGAATGCACTTATTCCAAATAATATATATCGTTCTTCATCGGATGAGTGCTCGTCGTCTTCATAAATCGTGGAACTCTCGTTGTAAAAAGCAGTTTGTGCTTCTGAAAAAGATATGCCGTGCTTTCTTTGGTTCGAGAGATCCTTTCTCGGATCCCATTCAAATGATATCATGTTTACCTCCTTATATTATAATTATGAAATAATTAATAGCAAGCAATTTTTGCCATAAAAAAATCGGAGGAGCCCGCTGCTTCTCCGATTACGTATACAGATGGCTGCATTATACACAGTAAGAGCCCATTTTTCAACCGCGGCAGTGTGAAGATTTTTGAGTATGAGGGCTTTTCCATTGACTTTATGAATAGAGTCGGTATAATGTATATACAGATAGTATATACATTAAGCGGAGGAAAATATGAATTCAAGCATAAGGGCGTGGGGCAACAGTCAGGGTATATATATCCCGAAGAAAATACTAAAGGAGGCGGCTATGGAACTAAATGAAGCTGTCGAGCTTAAGGTCGTCGACGGAGGAATTATGATCTGTAAGGATGAATCCCGCGACAGAAAAGTTAAAGCATTGGAATCTCTCAGAGCTATCCGGGCAAAGCATGCAAATGCTGCGGATGCGAAAGAGAAAGATCACAGAGCGGAGTTCGAGGAGTACCTAGATGAAAGATATGGCAAATAAGATACCGAGAGTATTTCTCGATACAAACATCCTGCTGGATTACCAGGATGGGCGTAGCAACGAAGTTGCGGCAATTGAGAGCCTATTCGATGTCTCGCTTGATAATACTGTTGAACTCTGTATAGCTGCACACTCACTGCCAAACATTTTTTATATCATCAGAAAGGACTACTCAGTTGAGGAGAGAAAACAGATAGTCCTGAATTTCAATGCCCTATGCACGGTCATACCTGTAAATGCGGACAACATAGAAAAAGCTGTGAACAGCACATATACAGATGATATGGAGGATGCACTGCAGATCCAGTGCGCCATAGACGGAAGCTGCGATTATTTCCTGAGCAGAGATGTAAAACTCCTGAAAAAGAGCCCCGTCAAGGCGATGCTGCCTCATGAACTTGCAGCGGAGCTGAATATTTAGTGCAGAATCAGGCAGGGCAGATGAAACGCGTGATGCTGTCAAAGAAAATATTTGACAGCATCTTCTTTTTTTGTTATTATCTCTCAGTGTGTATAGAGGATGCAGACATGAAAGATGAGCTTGGGACAGTTGAATATGCAAGCCTTTTGTACGATTTCTACGGAGTGCTTTTGTCGGATTCGCAGAGAGAGGTCATGGCTCTGTACCATGAGGATAATTTATCTCTTTCGGAGATAGCAGAGGAACTCGGCCAGAGCAGGCAGGCTGTACATTACACACTCAGGAAGGCCGAAAAGGCCCTCGATGAGTATGAGGAAAAGCTCGGTCTCATCGCATCGTACGACGAGGACAGGGAGCTTGCAGATAAGGCTGTAGCCCTGCTTGAAAAGGATAATATGAGCGCAGATGACAGGTCTGCGGTTATGGATATATTAAGGAAGATAACGGAGTAATTTATGGCATTTGAAGGATTATCCGAAAAATTACAGGGAGCGTTCAAGGATCTAAGAGGTCAGGGCGTCGTATCCGAAAAGGATTTTGAGGATGCGATGAGGGTTGTCAAGATGGCCCTGCTCGAAGCTGACGTAAACTTCAAGGTCGTCAAGGATTTCGTGGCAACGGTCAAGGAAAAAGCCCTCGGACAGGGCGTTCTCAAGAGCCTGACACCGGACCAGATGGTGGTCAAGATCGTAAAGGACGAGCTCGTCGAGATGATGGGCGGCACGGAGAGCAAGCTCACATTCTCACCGAGCGGATTCACCGTCATCATGCTGGTTGGTCTTCAGGGTACAGGTAAGACAACGACCGCAGGTAAGCTCGCAGCCTGGCTCAAACAGGTAGGCAAGCAGCCCATGATGGCAGCCTGCGACATCTACAGACCCGCGGCTATAGATCAGCTCGAGATAGTAGGACGCGCAGTAAACACTCCTGTGTATGTTAACAGGGAAGTGAATGACGCGGAGCAGATAGCCCTCGAGGCTGTCAAGGAAGCTCAGAAAAGAGGTTGCAATGTCCTGATCGTGGATACGGCAGGACGTCTGCAGATAGATGAGACGCTGATGGATGAGCTCAAAAGGCTCAAGTCATCAGTCAAACCGCACGAGATACTCCTGGTGGTCGATGCGCTCACAGGTCAGGATGCTGTGAATATCGCTGAGGGCTTCAACGAGGCTCTCGGAGTCGACGGCATCATCATGACCAAGATGGACGGTGACTCAAGAGGCGGTGCGGCTCTCTCGGTTAAGTCCGTTACGGGCAAACCCATCAAGTTCATGGGTACGGGAGAAAAGTACAACGCGCTAGAGCCATTCCATCCGGACAGGATAGCATCGAGAATCCTCGGCATGGGAGATGTGATGAGTCTCATCGAGCAGGCCGAAAACGCATTCGATGAAGAGGAGACCAGAAAGCTCGAGGAAAAGATTAGGAAGAACAAATTCGATCTCGAGGATTTCCTGAACCAGATGAGGCAGATCAACAAGATGGGCGGCCTGGCCAAGATCATAGACATGATACCCGGCATCTCGGCAGCACAGAAAAAAGAAATCGACCTCGAACAGGGAAAGAGCGAGCTTAAAAAGATGGAGGCCATCATACTCTCGATGACACCGGAGGAAAGGCGCAGACCGAACGTCCTCAACGCATCGAGGCGTAAGAGAATTGCCGCAGGATCCGGTCAGACGGTGCAGGCGGTAAACCAGCTCATCAAGAAGTATGAGGAGATGAGGAAGATGACCAAGGTAATGGCCAATCCGGACTCGAGAAAGGCTCGTAACATGATGAGAAACCTAGGTTTTTAAGATTCTGAACGATGTGAAGGATCTGAATTATACAGCTGATAATATTAATTAATCATAGGAGGAAGAAATGGTAAAGATCAGACTTAAGAGAATGGGAGCACACAAGAAACCTTTTTACAGAGTGGTAGTTGCTGACTCAAGAACACCGAGAGACGGAAAGTTCATCGAGGAAATCGGCACATATGATCCGCTCAAGAACCCTGCAGAGATCAAGATCGACAACGAAGCTGCAGAGAAATGGCTCTCCCAGGGCGCACAGCCTACAGACACAGTAAGAGCACTTCTCAAGAAGTCCGGCGCTATTAAGTAAGGCAGGTGACTATGG
>ONJG01000017.1 GCA_900318105.1 uncultured Eubacteriales bacterium | reverse complement strand
TTCATAATGCTCTCTTTTGCGGAGTTCTGCCATGACGCCATCGCGAGCACAAGATCTCTTAAATCTCTTAAGAGCGCTCTCCAAGCTCTCGTTTTCTCTTACGATTACCTGTGCCATATTGTGTTCTCACCTCCTGACGTCAATTATATTTGTTGTTTTGCAACGGACTGATTTTACTACCCCTTGCCGCTGTTGTCAATATGATTATACAGCCAGCGAATCCCAAAGGATGATATTCTTGTCAAATACCGGGCCGTCATCACTGCAGTTCTTCCTGCCTTCCGTGGTCTCAAAGTAGCAGTCATCATAGTCCGCAGAGTGAGCGAGCACCGTGCTGCTGAGGCTGAACTGTCCTCCGGCAACCTTTTGAGCAACCTTTTTCATCATATCCAGGGTCCCGCTCGCAAGTACGTAGTCATCATTTTTTACCACGTCCTCGGCACGCCCTTCTCTTCCGTTGCTTCCGTCCAGTGTCACAACCTCTATCTCGTTTACGAGATTCTTAAACGAGTCGAGCATGTAGATGTCCTTCTTGCTTGGATATTCAAGGACGGTCCTGCACTTTTTACCCTTCACAAGAAGAGTCCTGGCAACTCCGAGCATCTCGGGGATACCCATGCCGTTTGCCACAAGGCAGACCTCATCCGGCATATCGTCCGGAGAAAAGCCGGTGCCGAGTCCTCCGTCCACGATTACCTCATCACCCACGTTCAGTTCTGCCAGATCCTTGCTGATATCATCGTCTGCCTCGAACACTATGGTGAATCTGTTGCTGTCAAATTCGCATACCTGGTACGGTTTTCTGCGTCCGCGGGCCTCTATCATCGCATATTGCCCGGGACCTTTGAATCCGCTCTCTCCGGCATCGAATGTCATTTTGTATATATCATTTACGAGATTGTCTTTTTTCTCTACTTTACAGGTCTTTTTCATTGTCTTCCTCTGTCGCTTTTACAGAATCAGTTGCATCCTTTACGATATCTTTTACGGTATCAGCCGTGTCAGCGGCTGCATTATCGGCTGCGTCTTCGTTTTCAAGTTCCACGTACTCTTCGCTCTTGTTGCTCTCTACTATTACCGGTAGTGCGCTTTCCTTTATTACGGGAAGATCCGGCTCTTTGGGAGCTATGTCCGTGATTTCTTCTCTCTGAGCTTCCGGTCCGTTCTGCACAGGCTTTTCCGGTCTGCTCAGCATCCTGGATTCCTTTTCATCGATTACATATGTATCCAGGATTTTGTCATGCCATCCACGGTTCTTCTCGTCTATCATCACCCAAATATATCCCAGGAAGAAGACGCGCGAAGATGCGCTCTTGACTATCCACTCCCTGAGGAGCATCATCCAGAATCCTATCGGTTTGCCGTTTTTGCTCGAAATCACCTGAAGGCCGAGTGCGGCCTTTCCCATTGTTTTGGATTTGCTGAAGAACACCAGCTGAACTATAAGATAAATCAGGAAAATCAACATCGCAAAAGTCATAATCCCGGCCATTCTGCCGCTTATCTGCGGGATGTTGTTTCCATATCCGTAGCCAAAGCCATCACCATAGCCATAGCCATAGCCGCCGAAAGGATCATATCCAAACTGCCTGTTTCTCGATGCAAAAGCGCCTGTTGCAGTCATAAGAATAATCATGACCGCAAATGGTATGGCAGCATCGATACAGTACGCACCCAATCTCTTGCCCCTTGATGCGAGTTTCATTACCCTTTTTTTACTCATTTATTTATCTCCTGTGTTAACGTATTATCCGAAGGAACCAAAGCCCCCGAATTCAATTTAATTCTACCATAATAATTCTTTGTTTTTTTATTCTTTTGTGAAAAAATACCGTCCGGTACATGCCGGACGGATTATTTTTTTCTATTGCATTTCTGACAGTTATTGCTGTTATTTTTATCTGTATTAACAGCCTCTCTCCATCAGTCTTCGTGTGGCTCAAATCCGACCAGGCTCTCCGGCATCTCCCTGCCACTCTTTTCATAATAGTCCACCAGGGCTGCCTTAATGGCGTCCTCTGCGAGGACCGAGCAGTGAATCTTCCTTGCGGGAAGTCCGTCCAGTGCTTCAACCACAGCCTTGTTTGTCAGCTCAAGCGCCTCTTCCAGACTTTTGCCCTTGATGAGCTCTGTGGCCATAGAGCTGGTGGCTATAGCGCTTCCGCATCCAAAAGTCTTGAACTTAACGTCCTTGATTGTGTCATCTTCTATCTTAAGGTACATCTTCATGATGTCTCCGCAGAGCGGGTTTCCGACTTCGCCGATTCCGTCTGCGTCTTCGATTACTCCTACATTTCTCGGATTCTCAAAATGATCCATTACTTTATCTGTATACAGTGACATTGATTTCTCCTTTCATCCACAAGTCACGTTTTTCATGCATAAATGCATCTGAAAGCGTGACTAATTTTTGCATTTTTCTATCAGATGTAAAGTCTACTTTACATCTCGTCATAAATATGTAAACTTTACTTTACATTTATTTCAAAATAATTCATTTTTGTCACGTTTTTCGCGACATTTCGAAGCATATACGTGACTTTCAGTCAGTTTTTATTCCGGAATGCAGTGTTCTCTCTTACCTGTCAGGAGGTCCTCCCAGTACGGCGACATGGCTCTGTATCTTTCAACCACGGAGTGGACTTTTTCAATAATGTAGTCCACCTGTTCTTCTGTATTATCCACATCCAGGCTGAATCTCAGCGATCCGTGCGCTGCCTCAACAGGAACTCCCATTCCGACCAGTACATGCGAAGGGTCGAGCGACTCGCTGGTGCATGCGCTGCCGGATGAACATTCTATTCCGTACATATCCAGGTGCAATAGCAGGCTCTCTCCCTCTACACCCTCGAACGAGTAGTTTACGTTGCCCGGAAGCCTCTTTACGGGATCTCCGTTGAGCTGCGAATACGGAATGTCTTTCAGGCCTTCGATCAGTCTGTCTCTCAGCGCCCTGACGTGCGCCATATTCTCTTCCATATGGTCGCATCCGTCTTTAAGAGCAACTGCCATGGATGCTATGGCCGGGACGTTAATTGTGCCGGCTCTTTTTCCTCTCTCCTGGGCTCCGCCTTCGATGACATTGACGAGCCTGATTCCGTTCCTTGCGTAGAGCACACCTATGCCCTTAGGTCCATGGAACTTGTGTCCCGACATCGAGAGCATGTCTATATTCATGGCCTGTACGTCTATCGGAAGATGAGCTGCTGCCTGAACGGCGTCTGTGTGGAAGAGTACTCCCCTGGCCTTGCAGACTGCTCCTATCTCCGGTATCGGCTGGATAGCTCCCATCTCGTTGTTGGCAAACATGATGCTGACAAGAGCCGTATCATCTCTGATTGCGTCCTCGACATCCTTTACATCGACGATGCCGTTGCTCTTCGGCTTGAGATATGTGACCTCAAATCCTTCTTTTTCGAGCTTGGCCATGGTGTGAAGTATGGCGTGGTGCTCTATATTCAATGTGATAAGATGTTTCTTTCCTTTGCCTTTGAGGCCTCTGGCTGCACTTATAAGTGCCTGGTTGTCCGCCTCAGATCCGCCTGATGTGAAATAAATCTCATTGGCTTTGGCGGCGTTGATGCACTTTGCAACCGTCTCCCTTGCTTCATCGAGCACCTCCTGGGTGCGCTGTCCGTCTGAATGCAGGCTGTTTGGATTGCCGTTGTATTTGTCCAGACATTCGATGAACTTTTCTTTGGCGACCTCGCTCATGTATGTCGTGGCCGCATTGTCAGCATATACTCTCATCTGATTAACTCCTCTGTTTATTATCCCGTTTATTCTGTCTCACATTTATCGCAGTAATCACCGAGCATCTTCTTGCGGTTACCGGTGATGATGTCTTCGAGCGTTATGTTTGTGAGATAGTTTTCAATCACACCGTCCAGGCCTGCCCAGAGCGGAAGCGTGCTGCATGTTGCTGCCTTTTCGCACTCAACCCCGTCCTGCATGATGCAGTTTACCGGGGCGAGCGTGCCCTCGGTCAGGAGCAGTATCTCGTTGACATTGTAGTCGGCAGGCTTTCTTGCGAGTTTATATCCGCCGTTTTTACCCCTCAGGCTTTCGAGCATGCCTCCTTTATTAAGTATGGATATGATGCTCTCAAGATACTTCATGGAAAGCTGCTCTCTTTCAGCGATATCTGCAAGTGAAACAAAGCCTTCCCCTCCGTTCCTGGCGAGGTCTGCCATTACCGTCAGCGCATATCTGCCCTTGGTTGATACCATCATGGAGATTTTCTCCTTTCACTAAACAGTGCAATTTTTTGGTCCGCGTAAATCCTACCACCGAGGTAGGAATATGTCAATAACGACTTTTCATATTCATTAAAGAATATAAAAACATAAAAAATGATGTAAAGTACACTTTACATCATTCATATTCTGCATTTTGCGATTTATGTAAAGTTTACTTTACACAGCATGTGTTCCGCAGATAGTTTGTTATGTAAAGTTTGCTTTACATAACATCTAATTGGCTTTTACTTTCTTCCAGTAATCACTGTAGAGATCCGTCGATTTGCTGTCGAGCGTCCGGAGTGACTCGCAGCTTTCTATAGTCTCCGTAGACGGAAATACCGCTTTTTCATTTAGATATTCCTCGTCTATCAGCTCGAGCGCGGCCTCGTTCGGAGTCGTGTAGTACAGATAGTCGAAGTTCTTTGCTGCAACCTCCGCCTTGCAAATGAAGTTGATCCACTGCTCAGCCTTTTCCTTGTTTACGGCTTCCTTAGGTATAACCCATGAATCCACAAAGAACTCCGTCCCTTCTTTCGGTACAACGAACTCGACCTTATCGTTGAGGTCCTTGGTATATATATATTCACCGTTCCAGACCACGCCGAGTGCGGCAGAGCCATCCGCGAGCAGGTCCCTTGCGGAGTCATTGGCATATTTATACACCAGCGGCTTCTGGGCTATAAGATCATCGGCAGCCTTCTTTATTTCCTCTTCATTTGTGGAGTTAAGTGAATAACCGTTTTTCTTGAGTCCTATCATGAATGCGTCCCTGACGCTGTCCGGCATAACCATCTGGCCCTTGAACTTTTCGTTCCAGAGATCGTCCCATGAGTCTATCTCTGTATCCCCCACCATCTCAGTGTTATACAAAATGCCGGAGATACCGAGCTGATACGGCACGGAGTATTTGTTGCCCGGATCGAATGCTTCGGATTTTTTCATATATACATCGGCAATATTTGAAAGCTCGGGGATGGCATCAGTATTGAGTTCCGCGAGCATATCGTTTTCAATCATACGCTGTATCATATAATCCGATGTGCAGATGCAGTCATAGGTCGTTGCGTTGTTTTCAAGCACTGTATACATTTCCTCTGCAGTGTCATAGTAATCCGGGATGACCCTTATGCCCGTCTCCGCCTCGAAGTCCTCCAGTATCATCGGATCGAAATAATCTCCGTAGCAATAGACATAAAGCTCTCCGTTTACTCCGCTCCTGCACGATGTGCTCATCACAAGTGATGAAGTCAGCATTAAAGCAAGTATCATTAACCTGCATATAAATTTTCTGCTCTTCAACTGAGTCCCCTCCTGATCTGTTATCCGGCATTTACGCAGTCTGCCTGCCGGCGTGAATCATTATAGCATATATGGACATGGCTTTTTACATGAAAAAAGGACTGCCTGTACAGTCCTTGGTCTGGAGGCGACACCCGGATTTGAACCGGGGATGAAGGTTTTGCAGACCTCTGCCTTACCACTTGGCTATGTCGCCACATACTCGCGAAGGGGCTTGCGATGAAGCCCCTTCGGCGTCTTGGCTAGGGTAGCAGGATTCGAACCTGCGAATGACGGAATCAGAATCCGTTGCCTTACCGCTTGGCT
>ONJG01000018.1 GCA_900318105.1 uncultured Eubacteriales bacterium | reverse complement strand
GGTGTCAGGCCACTATTGGCTCACCCGGAACAACAATAGCAATTTCGTGATTCCCGAATCCATAGTGTGGATTCGCGGGAATTCAGGGTGAAGGAATTGATATCATTGGCAAAAGCCAGGGAAATTGCCGGTAGAAAGGGAGATGTATTATGAGCACACTCGATGAACTTATCCACTACAGCAATGAGCCCGATCCGATCGGTGCACTTATGCTTACGGGAGAGTGGGGCTGCGGAAAGACATATATGGTCCAGAAGGAGCTGACCAAGGCTCTTAAGGACACGCATATAATAGTCCGTGTCTCCTTGTTTGGTATGAGCAGCGCTAAAATGCTGCAGGAAGCCATCAGACAAAAATGGCTCGAGGCATGCCTGCCTGTTCTGGGCACTCTGCAAAAAGCGAAAAACAAAGGAGCTTTTTCTGCTTTCAATTCGGTGCTCAGAAAGATAAATCCGATGGCGGGAAGCGCGGCGGATGTTATGGTGTCCATGAATTTTTCCGATGTCATCACTCCAAAACCCGAAGTTGAAGATTTCAAGAGCAATGAGAAAAAGAAGGTCATTATTGTATATGATGATCTGGAAAGGGCAGCGGCAGATGTGTCGGAGCTGATGGGTGTTATCAATAACTACTGTGAAAACCACGGCTTCAATACAATAATACTGGCTAATGAAGAAGCCCTCAGGCAGGAGCTGAAAGACGACGAAATCACATACCATTTCCTGAGGGAAAAGACGATATCACAGACGGTTTATCATATTCCGGACTACGAAGCGGTCATCGGCTCGATAATCAAAAAAACGAAATGGCAGTCAGAGGATTATGCGGAATACCTGAGTGCACATGAGGATTTGATCCGGGAGGTTTTCACATCCGACTCCGAGGAGACGGATATGTTATATAACAGGGAGAAGATCAGGAAGAACCACAACTTCCTCACACTTACGAAAGGGCTGCAGAGCTTCTACCGCATTTACTATCATCTGATCAATGGCGGAGAGGAACCCGGAGATAACAGGCTGTATTCCTTCCTGGCATACTACCTGTCTGAAAAGGGTGGAATATATAAGGACGGTATGCCGTGCATTGAAGTTGATGATAAGGATATAAAAGAGCTCTATCCGCGATTTTCGCAGGATGAACTGACGGATGCGGAAAGGCTTTGGATAACCACCGGAATCTGGGACGGCAGATTCTTTCCATCCCGGATGCAGCAGGAAGAAAAAACCGCGGAGGACGTGGAGTAATGAAAGGTATCAAAACAGAAAAGACCAAGCTGCGCCGCAAGGTGTTTGCAGAGGTGGCGCGCTTTGCATATGAGGGCGGGGGTCCGGAAGTTCTGGATGAACTGCCATATAAGATGGTGGACGGAGATGACGATCCGTTCAGGCAATCGATTTTCCTTGAACGTGCCATCGCGGGTGAGAGGATAAGAGTTGCGATGGGCATGTCACTTTTGCCCATCAACGAGCATGCTCCGACATCAAAGGGCGTGGATGAGAGCATGATAGCGGAGAGGTACTATGAGCCGCCGCTTATCGACATCATCAGGTTTGCCTGCCACTCCTGCCCGGAGAACAGAGTCTTTATCACTGACGGTTGCCAGGGATGCCTGGAGCATCCGTGCAGGGAGGTTTGCCCGAAAAAGTGCATAGACTTTGATTCAAGGCGTAACCGCGCCGTGATCGATCAGTCGCAGTGCATTAAATGCGGTCAGTGCATGAAGGCGTGTCAGTACAATGCCATAATCAGGCAGGAGCGCCCGTGCATGAAATCGTGTGCCCTCGGTGCCATAGTCGAGGATGAGTATGGCCATGCGATGATAGACCATGATAAATGCGCATCCTGCGGGATGTGTCTGAACAGCTGCCCGTTTGCAGCAATAGTGGACAAGGGTCAGATATATCAGACGATAAAAGCCATCCAGTCGGATACGCCCGTATATGCCATAGTTGCTCCGTCAATCGCAGGGCAGTTCGGCAAGGACCTTACGGATACAAGGATGAAATCCGCTTTCAGAAAGCTCGGATTCAAGAGCGTATATGAAGTCGCCGTTGGTGCGGATCTGTGTACTATACAGGAAGCCGGCCATTTCATGAAAGAGGTGCCGGAAGAGCTGTCTTTCATGGGCACGAGCTGCTGTCCGGCGTGGTCCATAATGACCACAAAACACTTTCCTGAATTATCAAAAAACTTATCAATGGCGTTAACTCCGATGGCGCTCACAGCCAGGCTGGTAAAGAAAAACCACCCCGAGTGCAAGATAGCCTTCATCGGACCGTGCCTCGCAAAGAAGCGCGAGGCCGGCAGGACGACGGTCAAGAGCTACGTGGACTTCGTGCTGACTTTTGAAGAGCTCGCGGGAATGTTCGATGCAAAGGGAGTTGTATTTGCAGAATGCGAGGAAGGCGATCCTCCGAGAAGGGCCAGCAGCGACGGGATCGGATTTGCCATGAGCGGAGGCGTTGCGAGTGCTGTTGCAAATCACATTAAGAAGGTGGACCCTGAGCGCGAAGTGAAGATTGAGCGTGCAGAGGGCCTGGATGAATGCTACAAACTGATGAAAAAAGCGGCAGCGGGTGAGTACGACGGATATCTCCTTGAGGGGATGGCCTGCCCGGGAGGATGCATAGCTGGAGCAGGAACAATTCAGCCTCTGAACAAGACCGTGCATTCGCTGAACAAAGCAAAGGAAAAAGCGCCTGTGGCCAATGCCGTGGACAATAAATATGCAGACCTGCTGCCTAAACTCGAAAATATACAGGAGGAGCTGGCCGGACAGGAGAATTCATAGATGACCGGCAATTATCGATAACTAATTAATGAGAGTACTTGTAATACCCGACATACATTTAAAGCCGTGGATGTTCGAGCGCGCGGCTGAGATAATGGAAGACGAGGGAATAGAGCAGGCGGTTTGCCTGATGGACATACCCGATGACTGGCGGCAGGAATACAATATAGGCATGTACGAGGACACCTTTGACAGGGCCTACTGGTTTCAGCTGCTGCATCCGAATACTCTGTGGTGCTACGGCAACCACGATTTGTCGTATCTCTGGCAGCAGCCTGAGAGCGGCTTTTCACCAATGGCCATCCTTACGGTGAGGGAAAAGCTCATGCAGCTGGAAAGAGCCCTGCCAGAGAGGGAGCAGCTTGCATATATCCACAGGATAGACAGAGTGCTATTCCTGCACGGCGGACTTACAAAAGCTTTTGTAAAATACTATGCATCCGACATTGATTATGACGATGTGGATGCGGTCTTGGAGAGGATAAACAGCCTCGGAATCAGGGAGATGTGGGATGATGCATCCCCGATATGGTTCCGGCCGCAGGTGAATCTCGAAGTGATGTACAAAAGAGGCGAGATGGTGCAGGTGGTAGGGCACACACCGGTTCATGACATAACGGAAGAATTCGGCATTGTTTCATGCGATAACTTTTCGACCTACCGGGACGGGAGCCCGATAGGAACCGAGAAGTTCCTGATAATAGACACCGAAAGTCTGAGATACGAAAAGAAATAACCCGCGAGGGTTATTTTTTTCTATCTTACGACGTATATTGGCCATGTTGACACTGAGTATTCTGTTATCTGTTTCTGTCTGTCAGGAATTTGAGCTGATATTTAAGCAGGGCATAGTCGTTGATTTTCTCCATATAGACATAATCCGATGCGCCGCCTATTACACCGACAACCGGGAAATTCTGGAGGAATTTCATATACAAAAGGGCATGGCTCAGCGCTACAGCGGCTGCGTTGATGCGTTCTTCGAGCGTGCTGTCGTCGGCACCTGGCCCTTCCTCTATGATGCGGTTGATCTTTCTGTTTGCCTCGACTATTTCATCTCCCTGCATGACGGATGCTTCGATGATCCTGAGCATGAATTTCTTCTCATCCTCGGAAGTATAATCGTAGCCGTACTTCATGGCTATCTTATACAGGCTGCGGAGCACCAGCGAAAGGAACAGCACTATGTCCGGGACCCATGCGCCTGCAAGCCCCAGGGCAACACCCGTGACAGCCGAAAAGAGAGTGTGCGTTGCGCCTGTGACTGAAGCTCTTCTCCTGAACTTTCTCACATCGCGCCTTTTACCGCGCTCCTCGAGTACGGCCATGTCGCTTTCGAATTCTTCTATGAGTTTTCCGGCCGAAAATGACTTTTCTATCAGGGCGGTTCCCTTGGAGAATATGAGATTGAATGCCTTGGCAAATCCCGCGTCAAGAGTGCTTTCGAGCTTTGCGGGAACCTTCTCCTGGAGCATTAAATCCAGTTTGGTCGGTTCCTTCATCTGCTGCCTTCTGACAAATCTGAGCTCAGCTCTTTTAAGCCTTGCGAGTTCTTTGTCATAAACACTTTTAGCCATAGACATCTCCCTCAGAATGAATACTTTAAATCCTTATTCATTATACATAAAAATCGCAAATAATGCCCCATGCAATCAAAAAGTGTGACCGTTCTGAAACACTTGCTTTGATACACTGTCCGTAAATATATAAAAGTGACAGGGGGGATGTACAGATGAACGATCAGTTTTTGGAAGGAAATGAGCTGATTGAAACTGCCATCGGGCACTTTCATGAAGAGCAAAGCATAGAGATGCTGACGGAAATACTCGAGGCCATCAGGGAGAGGATGCACCACGACGGGCATTTCATCCTTCCTGTGGAGGATGAATGCAGGGAAGAGGGCAAATTCATCTGCCGGACCATAAAGAGCGGCGGCAAGGTCTGGGATGTGGCTTTCACATCGGAAGAGGAATATGAAAAAGGCGAGAGCAGCAGATTCCTTTCCTGCTTTATAGACAGTTCCCTGAAGGACTGTAAGGAGAACAAAGCGGACGGGCTGCTTATTAATCCGTGGGGAGAGTATTTCATAGTAACCAACGAGATGATTGACAACATCTTTGAAAAGGATGCGGGGCGGGAGTACTCGTTCCTCTGATTATCGATCAAAGAAAGAAATAAAAGAGAACAGCTTCGGCCGAAGCTGTTCTCTTTTAATATACTGTCTAGCCTGTATATCTGAATGTCAGCATCGTTATGTCGTCGAACTGAGGAGCGTCTCCAACGAACTTATCTATGCTGGCTCTGACTCTTGTGTCGATCTTCTTGAGATCCGAAGAAGGATTCTTGTTGAGAGCGTCGAGCATTCTGTCGATTCCGTAGAGTTCGCCGGCAGCATCCGTGGCCTCGGCCACACCGTCTGTGTAAATGTACAGGGTGTCTCCGTGCTCGAGATCAACCTCGCCGGTCTTGAACTTAAGTCCCTCCATGGTGGCAAGAGGCGGCATATTCCTCTCTGTACGGATTACAAAGTCCTTTCCGTTCTTGCTGAGGGCCGGATACTCGTGGCCCGCGCTCGAATATACCATATGCCCCGTGGACAGCGTGACGATGCCAAGCCATGCAGTTACAAAGAGCTCCATTTCGTTGCCTTCGCAGAGCTGGTTGTTTACCTCCGTGAATATGTGACCCGGATCCTTGTCGCTCGAAGCGCTCTGGGCCTGGTTCTTGATAAGCGTACGGGCCACCATCATAAAGAGTGCGGCCGGCATGCCTTTTCCGGAAACGTCTGCGATGACTATCGCGATGTGATCATCGTCTATCATGAAGAAGTCGTAGAAGTCGCCACCGACCTCCTTTGCAGGGGTCATTGTGGCATATATGTCGAATTCTTCGCGCTCAGGCAGATACGGGAAAATCCTCGGGAGGATAGTCTCCTGTATGTTCGATGCCATTGCAAGATCCCTGTCGGCTGCGGCCTTTTCCCTGCCCTGAGATACATTGAGTATGCAGTACATAAGGAGCATATCGAGCATTATCAGAGACTGGGTTACCGAGAGACCATATACCGCAGACGTAAGCACTATGGCTGCAAACGGTGCGAGTAAATACAATGCCACTGCAACCAGCTGATATGTGTCGAGCTGCTTTCTCTCGACTATCACCGTGACCGCAACTATGACAAGCACTACGAGCACATACAGATTTGAAAGGATGTACAGGGGTCCGCGCTTGTAAATTCCGAACTCGAGAACGGTGAAGTACATGCCGTTGAATACATTGATGATTCTCATAATCATAGGAACGGCAAGTCCGTAGGTCACCACTTTATCGAGCACACGCTCAAACGGCCTGTTCAGAACCAGCATTTCGCTTATGTACTTCCAGAAGCAGAAAGCAGACAAAGGTCCGCACAGGAACAGAACGAAATTATCGATGTAGTTCAGACGCCAGAGCTCCGGGTTTCCCTCAAGTATCCATGACATGGCATCCGTAAACAGCGCATATATACTGACGTTCAGCAAATATATGAAGTATTTCAGGTTTGAGCCGGATTTCTGCACATCTATGAGGCAGCAGAGATACAGGACATATCCGACTGCCATTCCGAGCAGCTCGTGGGCCACGTTGAACACGTAGATCGGGACCATGTTGTTGATTCCCTTGATGAACAGTCCCGCGCAGCACAGAGCGATCATCGCCAGATATATGATGCCCGTGATCGCGGTGAGTCTCTTTTGTCTGTTAGTTATGTATACCATTTTTCTCCCCTTTTCATTGTCTATGTAAAAAAGTTTATCATCTTTTACTCTGCTTTTCCACGCAAAATCAGCCATAGGGGTGTATAATGTTTACGACATAATTGAAAAAAGGGAAAAGAGTAAGCTATGCGACTTTTTATATCGGTTAATCTGAGCGATGAAATACAGGATGCTCTCACAGATGTGCAGGATGCGATGATGGACGCAGGGATATGGGGCAATTACACCATGCCCGAGAACATGCACATCACTCTTGCGTTTATAGGAGATTTTGACGATCCGGACAGGGTACTGGATGTCCTTGACAGCATCAGTTTCACACCGTTCGAAATCAAACTTAAGGGAATAGGGTCATTCCGCGACATCTGGTATGTCGGGCTTGAAGACAGCCTGCCGCTGCAGTCGGTTGTAAGAAAGATAAGACGTGCACTCGCCAATGCGCGCATTCCGTTTGACCGCAAACGCTTTATGCCGCACATCACGATAGTGCGCCAGGCAGAGGGAGAGGCCGAAGGCGTCGCAGAGGAGGAACTCGAAAGGCTCGAGAGCCTTTCAATGACCGTGGACTACATATCGCTGATGAAATCAGAGCGCGGCAAACACGGGATGATTTATACCGAGCTCTAGTCGTACATTATGTTCATATCGACATCACCGCCGATGCCGTCTATGCGGCCGGTGCATGATGCCTGCCAGATGCGGTACGGATTCTTGTAGTCGGTGCTGTCCGCATAATGGGCGAGCCAGACGGGTCTTGTATCCGTATCCTCCCATATCTTTTCGAGATAGTTCTTGCTGCCGTAGAGCATGCAGTCGTAGCCGGCTTTGTTGAGCTCGTCTGCGAATGCATCATAGAGGCGGTTCAGCCCGATAAAGCTCATATCGTAGGTCTGGAACTGGCCGAAGTCCTCCCAGTCAAAGGCGACGGGAAGATCCAGGCTGTCTCCGCCGAGCTGATCGATTACCCACTTGGCTGAGTTTCTTGCAAGCTCCTCGGTGTTGTCATAACTGAAGAGGTAGAGGCCGATTTTAAGGCCTGCTTTTTTTGCTCCTTCGTAATTCTTTTTAAAAGTGGCATCGGCGGTGACTTTTCCGTCCATGGAAAAGCCCGCTCTCATAATCACAAATTCGCAGCCGGCTTTCTTTACGGCCTCGAAATCTATATCTCCCTGCCACTCCGAGACGTCTATACCGAAGTGCCTGCCGTCAGCCTTATACGTGCTGATAAAGTCACTGAATTTAGTGCGTGGGGAGTCGTCCTGATACGACGGAACAGTGTCTGCGACGGTGATGCTGGTGTCCCAGTCTGTGGAATTGCCGGACGCATCGGTGACCGTGACATGAAGAGGGTAGTCCCCGGGCTTACCGGTATCGACCTTTCCGGTATATTCAATTTTGGGACTCGGGTCTGCATTGTCTCCGTATCCAACCACATTTTTGATGTCGAATTTGTCGCCTGTTACCACGACCGCACCCTCGCCGCTCCAGAGCATCAGAGGGGGAGTGCTGTCCTCCACGCTGTAGTGGTATGTGAATTCCTTTTCCGGCTCCAGCAGGCCGCCGAAGAGCGATTTCTTAACCGTATAGCTGAGCTCCTTGTCTCCGGCGGTGTCCGTGTCGAGGGACTCTTCGGACGCTTTAACGTCGCCTTCGGATGACGCGATCAGATCCTCTGAACTGACCATGGCTCCGATCCCGTATTTTGCATTGTCATCCTTGAATGTGAGGGCGAGTGAGTCCTCAGCGCTTTTGTACGAATAGTACACCGAAGCCGGCACCGCAACTGCGAGCAGGAGTATTAAAACAAGCAGAACCTTGAGTAAGGTCCTGCTCTTTTTCTTTGGTTTCTGACTTGTCTTTGTCTCTTCTTTATATCTGTCTGATCTCATTATTGTCCTAGTGGTATCTCCACAACCTCCGCCATTTTAGCAAGAGTGGTCTCAATCTGCGAGGATATCTCGCTTACCATTCTCTCGCTTATCTCATCGTTCTTTTCTTCTTTAAGTGTCTCGTAGAATGATTCTTTAATGTCCGCACTGATGCTTTCCGTGCGTGAGCTGAGTGCGCCTTTCGGTATCAGTCTGCGCATGGTCTTCGGAATGTCCGCTGTAAGGAGCGTCTCCTGCATCTTATCCTTTCCGAGGAAGAGCACGACAATCGACGCCATGATTCCTATGATCACGCCCTCGGGTCCCGCGAGGAAGGGGATGAGGTCTATGGTTGCAACCAGCAGGGCAACCACGGCCGTGACTATGGAGTCAATCAGGAATGTCATCTCCTCTACGGCAAATATATTCTTGGCGTCCACCTTGATATCTATATCCGATGCGTTCAGATAGGACTTCAGGCTGAGCGCGGTGTACGGAACCCTGTGTTTAAGGCAGATGGGAACCGTAAGAGATTCGAGTTCCTCGATCACGGGCTTGAGCCACGATGTGATGGGCCCCGCAAGAAGCTCCCTGGTCGAATCCGATCTCAGGAAGTTTGCCACTTCGGTCTGGAGTATTCCGTCTGTGTCTGCGAGCCTTTTGACCTCGCCTGAGCGCCATCTGTCAAAGACGGGTACGGCGACTTCCTTTACTATCGGCTCAACCAGAGCGTCAACTGCATCCCTGTAGAGATTCGGTATATATTTGCCTACTACATCCTCTATTGCACTGGATGCGATGAGCTGATCGATTTCTTCCTTGAACTCCCTGAGGTCCTCGTCGATCCTGCCGCAGTAGGAGAGTCCTCTGGCGACGGAAAACTCGGGGTCGGTTGCCGAGATAACGACGGCATCCTTGAATACGCTGCTGCACCAGTCTCTGATGGCAGGAAGTTTGCTGACGCCTCCGGTGAGGAATATGAGCTCGGGCTGATCGCCTGTGATGTGCTTTTTTACATCCTCAAGCGATGAGATGAAGACGTCCTTCCATGAGCGCCTGCCGAGCTTATCTATTTTCTTGTTTACGAGCTTGTCCGCTGTTTTGGCATCCATCCTGAGGACGAGTTTGACAGGGCGGTCGTAGTGGAGGACTATGCTCTCCTGGCAGCTGTTCTTGCTCCAGTAGTCTTCGTCCGAATAATACTTTTCCTTGAGCCTCCTGGCAGCAAACTCAGCATATGTCTTCCATGGCTCGCTGCGGTCAAATACAGACTGCACTTTCTTTTTGTGAAGTCCTGCGGCAGCGACGGATTCCTCGAGGAGTATTTCATCCATGAGGCCTCCTCCCAGGACGACTTCACCCGCGGTCTGCATCTCGACTTCCTTTCCTCCCATGATGTAGGCGAAGTCGGTGGTGGAGGAGCCTATGTCAACTACCAGAACGGGTTTTGAGAGTATATCAACTCCGACCTGCAGATGCTTGGACTGGCAGGCACTTACCATCGCAGCCCTTGACTCTGAGATAATCCTTGCGGGCGGATAACCTGCGCTTTCGAATATCTCTCTGTAGTGCTCCCTGGTGTTTTTATCCCAGCCGGCAGGGCAGCCTATGTAGAAACTGCATTCCTCATTTTTAATAAGGTCTCCGTTTCCGTAGAGCTCGCCCAGAACTCCTGCCGCAAAGCTCTTGATATCCTCCGCGCTTCCTCTGTCTGTCAGGAAGCGGCTCTTGAATCTGATCTTTCTCTTTACGACATCGTCCGCATAGCAGGCTTTTTCACCGACCAGAAGCTCTCCGTTTGTGAGCCTGGCATAAGCGGTAATAAAACTCTGCTCGCCGACAATGGTGAGCATCTCAGGTACATTCTGTTCTTCTTTTTCAAGTCTGGCGACTGCGCTTTCGGCATCGCCGAGGTCAAATCCGAAAAACCTATCCATCAGCTGTTATCTCCCGTGATTAATTGCCCTTGGATGCGAGGCCTTTTTTGAGAAGGCTCCCGTCTGCGATGAGGGCGGGCCTTATCGTGCCCGCCGAAGCGCCTGGCATCAGATCGAAGTATCTCGCGTTTTCTTCGCTGTAATCCACGACCTCTATCTGCTGGCGGTGGAGGTAGTATTTGATACCGGCGATCTTTTCGAGTGCGAACTCGGGATCTCCGCTGTACGAGGCCGCAAGGAGATCGCTGAAGAGCTCGATCTCGGCAGGCGAGGCGTCTCTTCCTTCTATCTTTCCGGCCTGCTCGCGCAGTGCCTGCCGCTCTGTGAGCCTGACTTCATCAAGGCTCTGATCGACAGATACCAGTACCGTCCTGAAGTTCCTGTATATCTTGTCTGCGTCGACCCTCTGCTCGACGTGGTATTCCTTTTTCTTTACTGCGCCTGGTCTGACCTGCATGCTGCCCGAAAGGTAAAGGGCGGCAGCTCCCATTAAAATCGCAACGCCTCTGGTGATGAGATCGTTTCTTGCGCCTGTGCTGTCCACGTTGTTCATGGCCAGCATGACGAGAGGAAGGAGCCCGTATACGAGCAGGATAATTCCTGCGATTATCAGCAGGATGCCTGCAAGCGAGGTCTTGCGCTTCGTTCCGGATTCTCCGCTGCCCTGTTCAAAGACCTTGGTGGAACCAAGGGAGTCTATAAACGGGAGGGAGAGCCTGACTGCCTGCATCATATGTGCTGCGGAGCTGCGCTCGGCATCCGATCCTGCCGAATCGTTGTGGCTCAAAAGGAGTTTGTCGATTTCCTTTTCGAGCACGGGCACTGCTTTTTCCGCGCTGCCTGCTGCGGCTATCTCTGTCAGCAGGTGCTCTTTATCTTTTTCAAGTAACTCTGTAAATTTCATTTTTCCATGTCCGGTATGTTCACATGCATTTTACTTACAATGAATATGATACAGTTTTTGAACGGTTCTAACAAGTGAGAACTGCGAGCCTGAAAGTGCAGTTTTTGTTTCAAAAGCTCCGTTTTGTGCTATACTTGTCGGAGTATTTGCATAACAAGACAGGTATTAATTGATTGGGAGAGAGACATGAAACTC
This sequence comes from uncultured Eubacteriales bacterium, assembly GCA_900318105.1. Taxonomy (GTDB): domain Bacteria; phylum Bacillota; class Clostridia; order Peptostreptococcales; family Anaerovoracaceae; genus Crickella. Next base: position 2,260 of record ONJG01000018.1, on the reverse strand, counting down.
AGAGAAGATGAACCCGGAAGTTCATTGAATACCGACAAATTCAGTCTGGGGATGTTCCTGGTCACCATAGGAATCGTATATGGTGATATAGGCACATCTCCAATGTACGTTATGAAGTCCATAGTCGAGGGCAATGGCGGCCTTACAAACGTGGACAGCGAATTCATCATAGGATCGCTTTCGCTTGTAATATGGACCATCACGCTCCTGACCACGGTCAAGCACGTGCTGATTGCCCTGAGGGCCGACAACCACGGAGAGGGCGGCATCTTTGCTCTCTACAGCCTGGTAAAGGACTGCGGAGCGTGGCTTATAGTGCCGACCATGGTGGGCGGCTGCACGATGCTGGCAGACGGTGTTCTGACTCCTGCAGTGACGGTAACCACTGCCGTGGAGGGTCTTAGAAGTATCGAGCTGATGAACAGATTTCTCGGAGAAGGACAGACCGTGGTGCTTATCATAACGATCACGATAGTCTGCGCTCTTTTCCTGATACAGAGAAACGGAACGAGTGCGATAGGAAAGCTCTTCGGACCGGTCATGCTGGTCTGGTTTACATTCCTCGGAGTCACGGGAATCTGGCTTGCCCTGGGAGATCTCAGCATCTTAAGGGCGCTCAATCCGATTTATGCGATCAAGGTCCTGGTGAGCCCGGGCAATAAAGCGGGGCTGATGATACTCGGCAGCGTATTCCTCTGTACTACGGGTGCCGAGGCACTCTACACGGACATGGGCCACGTCGGGCGCGGTAATATACTGAGGAGCTGGCCGTTTGTAAAGGTTTGCCTCATTCTGAACTACATGGGGCAGTGCGTCTGGATTATTCACAACACCTCAAACACGGCTCTTGCCCACGCAGAGGATATGAACCCGTTCTATCTGATGCTGCCTGAGGGGCTCAGACCTGTTTCGATTATACTGTCGGCGCTGGCTGCCATCATCGCAAGCCAGGCCCTGATAAGCGGGAGCTACACGCTGGTGCACGAGGCCGCAAGCCTTGATCTCATGCCGCATCTTAATGTCCGCTATCCGTCGGACACCAAGGGACAGATTTATGTGCCGATTATCAACAAGATACTCTGGGTGCTTTGCATACTGGTTATTCTGTATTTCAGAAGCGGCTCGAGGATGGAGAATGCATACGGATTGGCCATCACCATAAGCATGCTGATGATGACCATCATGTTTACGGTTTATATCGGTGTCAAGCATCATAATAAAATCGGAGCGCTGCTCTTCGCCCTGATTTTCTTCTTCCTTGAAGGCATGTTCTTTATATCAAGTCTCGGCAAATTCATGATAGGGGGCTATGTCGCGGTTATTATTTCGCTCGCGATTCTCTACATCATGATCAGCTGGTACAGGGGAACTCAGATTGAAAGGCTGCAGATCAACACTTTGCCGATGAGAGAATATCTCGACGAACTCAAAGGACTCAAGGAGGATGAGACGATTCCTCTTTGCAGCAACAACCTCGTATACCTGGTCAAGGATGATGATTTCGAGGACATCGACAGGGATATCTTGTACTCGGTGCTCGACAAGGAGCCAAAGCGCGCCGATGCTTACTGGTTCATCAGCATGAACACCACGGATCAGCCTTACCAGAGAGAGTACGAAGTGGAGACATTCGGCACGGACTACGTGTTCAGAATTGCCCTGAACCTCGGGTTCAAGGTAAAGCAGAGCGTCAATGTATATCTCAGGCAGGTGGTTCAGGACCTGCTGGCGTCAGGGGAATTGCCGCCACAGAAAAAGAATCACTCGATTTACGGAGAATCCGACATCGGCTCGTTTAAATTCTGCATGCTGAGGAAGAGGATTCCGTACGAGGGGGATCTCTCTTCGATGGATAATCTCCTGATCCACACGAAGTATTACATACGGCGTCTGGCGGGAAGCCCTGCCAGATGGTTCGGACTCGATACGGCAAATCTCATAATCGAGTACGTGCCGCTCTTCCTGCCAAAGAAAGCCGAGGAACAGAGACTTACAAGGGTAGGGGGAAAGAAACGATAGGATCTTGTCAGAGGAACAGCTCTATCAGAAACACCGTGATGCAGCCTGCGATTGCAACGGGGAAGAGCCCCGCGCCAGACCATGCTGCCAGCATGCAGACCAGCAGGGCTGCCGCGCCTGCCAGAGGCGACTGTGTGGCCTCGATGATGGCGGGAAAGGTCATGACCGCGAGCGTCACGTAAGGAACATAATAAAGAAATGACTGAAAGAACCGGTTTTTGATCGGTTTTTTCATTATGAG
>ONJG01000073.1 GCA_900318105.1 uncultured Eubacteriales bacterium | reverse complement strand
CGCTCGCGCTCAAGCTTCGACCTAGCGTCCCTAAGCTCTGTCTGCGCTGGCGCTTGCCAATCGCTAAGGGCCGAGGCCTCAGATTGCCCTGACCGAGTTGCAGCCGGCTACTCTTTTATAGTGCTGCCTTTATCGCTGCTAGGAACTCGTCGTATTCCTCAAAGGCCGGGAACTGCGGATAATCCTTTTTAATCTGCTCGGTGGAGCGGAACAGGAAGCCCGCTTTGCTGGCCTGTATCATTTCGAGGTCGTTGTAGCTGTCGCCTGCGGCAATCGTATCGTAGCCTATGGACTGCAGGCCGCGCACCGTGGTGAGCTTGGAGTGGTCGCATCTCATCCTGATGTCTGCGATATATCCCTCATCATCAATGATGAGCTCATTGCAGAACAGGGTCGGCCAGCCGAGTTTCTTCATGAGAGGCTGAGCGAACTGAGAGAATGTGTCCGAAAGCACGATGACCTGAGTAATGGTCCTGAGTTCATCGAGGAACTCCTTGGCTCCGGGCAGCGGGTCTATCCTTGCGATGGTGTCCTGCACGTCCTTGAGCTTTAGTCCGCGCTCTTTCAGGATGCCGATTCTCCACTTCATGAGTTTGTCATAATCGGGCTCATCCCTCGTGGTGCGCGAGAGCTCCGGAATTCCGCTTTCCTTGCTGAATGCAATCCATATCTCAGGTACCAATACACCTTCCATGTCCAGGCAAACTACGTTCATCTAAAACTCCTTTCTATTCTACAGGGAAGCCGTAATAGGCCGGCGATCCGGCCGAGGCTTCTTCTTTCATTTCTTCCGTGAGGCCGGCTGCCATCGACTGGCAGTGCGATGCTCCCGGCACGCGGTATCTGAGAGCCGGCTGCCCGAAATGGGCTGCAAGCCTGCAGGCCATCTCATCCGCTATCTCGGATGAGATCGAAGAGAGACGTGGGTTTATCAGGAGCTCTTCGATTTCGGGCATCGCGCTCCGCATCTCGCCGCCTGCTTCTGCTGCATCCTCTTCATTGGCGTCGGTATAATTCACCGCGCATATCGCATCGCCGCCGTTTACGAGAAGCAGCCCGCTTTCTCCTGTGGGCAGCGTGCTCTCCGCCTGCACCAGTCTCAGCATATGTTCATTCAATCTGACATGAGGAGTATCCGCCAGGAATTCCTCACGGTACTTATTGTACCCGATATAATCAAGAGGCGCGAGCTCCATTTTTGGCTCTGCCTTTGCATATTCATCATCCTCTTCATCGAATATGAAATCTTCGGCGTCCTCGTCAGACCCGTCCTCCGTGTTCCTTTTGTCCACAAAGAAGAACGGCAGGTAGCCATGAGCTCCGTAGAACTTCTCAAGCGATGGCTCGGCTGGGGATATGAGAGATATCCCGCCCTTTGAAAGCACATCATCCCTCGCAGTCTCCACGAGCGATCCCGCAAGCCCGAGTCCGCGAAGTTCCGGGTCCGTGCATATGGCGTAGCTCGTGTACACGGGTTTGCCTTCAAAAGTCCCGCAGCAAAAGCATGTAAGCGCGGAGCAAACCCGGCCATCCGCATCGACTGCGACATAACCCGTGATGTCCTCTCCGAAGTTCGCATACATCGAGTCCACAAAAGATGGCTCATCACCAAAAACTTCGCACCAAAGAGTGCGAAGTCCTTCATACTTGTTATTTGAATCGACTGTCTCAATTCTGTATTTGCTATTCATAGTTTGTTTTTTAGTTCCTTCGCTGCGCTCAGGATGACAGTTTAAAAGGTTTTCGTCTTCGCGGCAACGCCGTATCATCCGATACAGAAGGTGTCACTTTTCTTTCGCGAAATATTTCATCAGCAGGATGTCGGGATGGTAGCTGAGCTTGGCCTTGCGAAGGCCCTCGATTCCCATGTCCTCTTCCCTGTTGAACGCAACGATGTCCGGCAGCTCCTCATGCACCATTCTGGCAAACTCGCGGTTTACCATGGTGTATGCCGCTTCAACTCCCGGCAGCGCCTTTTCGAAATGCACATCGAAGACCTCGTTGTCGAGCTTGGTGCCTGCGGTAAATGCAACAGGCACGCCGTTCTGGTAAAGCAGCCCGCCGATAAACCCGAGCGTGTCGTAATTGGCAAACATCTCCTCTATGGCCTCTGCCTCTGCTGCCAGCTCCGGATCGTTCTTTTCGCGATAGAACACATCGACGAACGCCTTGGCCTCGGCTATGGACGATGGCTTGTACTCGTCTCGCTCACTGCACGATGAGTATTTGCCGCACTCGCCCGCGGTGATTCTGTGAAATTCCCATTCGCCGTTTCTCTCGAAATGCTTTATGTGGTTCCTCTTGGACGAAAGATGCCTGCCCGGCAGGTTGCAGAGCTTGTCTACAGTATATATATAGTCTGCGTTGTCCCTGTCCTCGCTGATCTCGAACATCTTCCCATACTTCGGCAGGAACTCATCGAGTGTCTTGTCGGTGAGACCCCTGATCAGGAGTTTTTCTCCCCTTTCGTGCGCCTCATTCAAAAGGAGCTCTATGGAATTGTCAATCGGTCCGTCGCCCTTGGGATATGCGTACACATTCCACTCGGGCATGCCAACCAAAAGCCTGCTGTCGCACCAGGCGATCTTGGGCTGATAGGCCTTGCGCCAGATATACAGATTTGTAAAACTGTAATCCGCGCCGTGGCAACCGCTGGCACATATATTGTCTTCTATCCGTTCTTTGTCAGAGAGTTCAAGCTCTTTCCAGTCAATCATACATCCCTCTTCTTCATAGCTCTTTTATCGCCCTTTTCGAAACCGTTCCGAGTCTACTCCTCGTTGCTCGTGAAATCGACTGTATTGTTTTCGATCTTTACTTCCTGAACTTCTTTAACTTCCTGAGCTTCCTTTATTTCCTTCGGCTCCTTTACTTCGTTCTCATTCTTCCTGGGAGCTGCGCTCTTTTTCCTGTTCGAGCTGCTTCCGCTCTTGGGCGAATTGCTCCTGCTGCCGCTGCTCTTGCTGCCGGTGCTCTTGCTGCCGCTCTTGCCCTGGCCGTTTCTGCTGCGGCTCTGTCCGCTCCTTCTGCTTCCGCTCTTTGATGTCTTTGCATCGCTCTTGAGCTCTGCCTCAAGGCTCTCTGCGAAATCTGCGCGAACCGACTCTTCTTCGGATGGCTTGTGACCTGCCTTTGCCGCCTTGGCTTCGCCCTTGGCTGCCTGCTTTCTGTCCTTTGCCTCTTTCTTTGCATCTTCAAGATCTGCCATCTCGGAGGCTGTCTTGAAGTTCTTCGGGTCGAGCTTCCTTACGGCATTCAGAATGTATCCTGCGATAAAGAATGTGAATGCGTGAATCAGCGGCTCGAGCATGCCCTGCAGCACATATGTAACATACTCCATCGGCTTTGCGCTCATGCCGTAGCTTGCATAATACTCGTTGATCTGCTTGACCGTGCTGCCTCCCTGGTAGCATGCATATACTACCATCAATGCTGCCAGCACATAGCAGATAATCGCAACAGGCGACTGAATGAATTTCTTTTCGTTTTTCTTGTCCATTTTAATTCCTCTTTTCCGATTTTATATTTATCCGTACCCCGGCAGGGTACATTATTTCACGTATGCCTTAAACCTACATTAAAGTTTGTTCGCGTACCCGCATATGTTAACAAAAAAGCCGCGCAGATTCAAGCTGTGCGGCTCATTGTCAGAGCTTAGAATCAAGGCTCCAGTCGACCGGTCCGATGCCGTTGTCCGAAAGGAAGTAATTGCACCTTGTAAAGTAGCGTCCGCCAAAGAATCCCCTGTGCGCAGACAGCGGACTCGGATGCGGCGCGGTGATGATGAGGTGCCTTCTGGATTGCACACCGGCGTTGCCGTCCGCACTTTCTGACTCCGCGCGGATGATAAGCTCTTTTTTGGATATCGCGTGGGCGCCCCAGAGCACGAAGACCATCGGCGTGCTTCGTGCAGCGAGCAGTTCAATCACCCTGTCCGTGAACTGCTCCCAGCCGCGTCCCTTGTGGGATGCGGCCTGGTGCGCCCGCACCGTCAGCACGGTATTGAGAAGCAGCACACCTTTCTCAGCCCAGGGCCTGAGCGATCCGCTCTCTGCATGTATCCCCGTATCCTCTTCGAGTTCCTTGAATATGTTCACAAGAGACGGCGGCCACTTCACGCCCTCCGCCACGCTGAACGCGAGCCCCTCGGCCTGCCCCGGCTCATGATACGGGTCCTGCCCGAGCACCACCACTTTAACATCAGCATAGGGAGTCAGTTTCAGCGCAGTAAAAATCTCCTCTGCCGGCGGATACACGGTCTCATTTTTATATTCCTCAAGCAAAAACGAGCGCAGTTCTTTGTAATATGGTTTATCCCATTCACCTTTTAGCAGCTCGTCCCAGTCATTTCCAATATTTACCATCTCAGCCCTTATCTTTTATCTCTTAGCTCTTATATCTTGACTCTTATCTCTCCTGCCCGGAACCGGAAGTATCTCTCTGCCCGATAATACCATGTTTTCTTTCATATTTCTCAGCCGCCGCGCAGACAACGGTCGCACTCACCATTCCGACGGCAATCGCAGCCAGCACATCGCTCGGATAGTGCATCCCAAGGTAAAGCCTTGACAGGGCAATCAGCAGCGCCAGGATAATCGCGGCGATGCTCCACTTGTGCACCGCCCTTGCCGAAACTCCGTTGCCTCTCCATCCCATCGGAGCTGTCTCATCACGGCTTGACACGAACATGCTCCAGGCAGGCCCCATCGCATTCGCAGTGTGACCGCTCGGAAAAGATGCGTCACCCGGATGCGGCAGGAAAGGCTGAACCGCAGAGAAGACTTCAAACGGCCTCGTCCTGCCCACAAGCGGTTTTATTATCCCGTTGCACAGTATGAATGTGAGTGCAAGAGAAAGTGCGCAGATTATGCCGAGCCTCCTGGTCCTCCTGAAGGCGAGCAATGCTACGCACACCAGGATCCAAAATATCCCGTACTCGCCAAAAGCCGTTATCACTTTCATAATCGGAGTAAGCCAATCGGCATTCAGCGCCTGCTGAATGCCGATGAGTAAATTTCCGTCAAATTGTGTAAATGTGTCCATACACTGTAATCCCTGTCGCGTAATCCTAGTCCGCCATTTCCAGCATGCCCTTCGGATAATTCACATATACCTTCGGAATTCTCAGGTCGAAGCAGCATGTGATTTCATAGTTGATAGTTCCGTTGATTGCCGCGAGATCATCAGCGCTGATCTCAGCATCTCCTTGTTTGCCCATCAGGACTACCTCGTCTCCGAGCTTTACATCCGGCACTGCCGAAACGTCCACCATTATCTGGTCCATGCAGATGCTGCCGACCACCGGGCACTTGATGCCACCGCAGAGAACGCTAATCTTGCCATTATTGAGTCTTGAGTACCCGTCAGCGTATCCAAGTCCGAGCGTGGCTATCTTTGTCTCCTCCTCAGTCGAGGTGAATTTTCTGCCGTAGCTGACCGAAGTGCCCTTCGGAACGGTTTTGAGATTTACGATTTCGGCTTTGACAGTCATCACCGGATGAAGATCCAGGACTTTGCCCTTGAGATACATCGACGGCGCAAGCCCGTAAAGCGAGATGCCCGGGCGAACTGCGTCGAAGTGAACCTCAGGATACATCATGATGGCTGCTGAGTTTGCGCAGATCTTCTTTGGATGTATGTCTTCCTCTGCGAGCATGTCGATGAACGCGTTGTAGTTCTCGATCTGCATCTTGGTATATTCCGTCTGCTCCTCGTCCGCTGTCGAAAAATGCGTCACGACGCCCGGAATGGTGATGCCGGGAAGTGCGCTGAACTTCTTGAAGTCCTCTACGGCTTCCTTGCGCTCTTCCTCGGTGAACACTCTGTGGCCGATTCGGCCCATGCCGGTGTCTATGGCAAAGAGACATTTGTAGTCTTCCTCTCCCGCTGCCACTGCGGCGTCGGAAAGAGCTTTTACATAATCATAATGCATGACCATAGGGGTGAGTCCGTACTCAATCACCGTGTCAACGCACTGAGCCGGAGTCAGACCGAGCAGCACGATGGAGCCCTCTATGCCGTCCTCTCTCAGGTTGATACCCTCTTCAATCGTTGCAACGGCATAATGATCCACACCGTTGAACTTCAGGACTTTGGCGCACTCTGTCGCACCATGTCCGTAGCCGTTAGCTTTAATGACGCCTATCATAGGAACGTCGCCGACATGTTTTTTGAATTCCTTGACATTGTGGTCGAATTCCGACATATCGATCTCAGCCCATACCTGTCTCAAAGTCTCTTTATACATACTCCTTACTCCTCAGCTTTATATCGCTTTCACTGTAAACCGCAAACCTAAAACAGACCTTAAGCGCCTGTTTTACCTGCTTTCAGCCGCTCGAGCGTTGCCTCCGCCGCCCGGCCGCTTCACACGAAAATTGTACTCTATCCTCCTTGATATATCAAGGAAACTGTGCTATCATACCAAAGCGCACAAGCGTATACACGCGCGGATTCTATGCGCCATATCCATATACCTCTGTAGCTCAGTGGATAGAGCAACGGTTTCCTAAACCGTGTGTCGGAGGTTCAATTCCTCTCAGGGGTACCAGGCAAAACGACAGGCTGAACACCTGTCGTTTTTCAGAGTGAGTCTTTTGTTGAAATTAGTGCATATAATGTAGAAATTAGTGCAGTTTTTGTTTGATGTTGTCTGCCGTTTAATTCTATCATTATTACATGAACGACTACTATGTTACGGCAGCAGAAGCAGCCCTGAAAAATTTAAAAATGCTCCGGAGCAGGCATTCGCATCGCCTCAAAGAACTCAGTGATTTTGACAATACCATTCTCAAATACACCCGAGTCAAAGGCAGGCGATACTATTACTCAAAGCTACGCGGAGAATCCACCTTTACGTACCTTGGCACAGAGTCAAATAAGACTGTCGCGAACACCAAGGAGCATCGATTCTTAACCCGCATGCTGGCAGAGCTTGATTCGGAAATTGCAAATCTCGAAAGATTCCGGGCAAATCACCGGGAGCTTGACTACGACTCGGTCAATCTGAGTTTGCCCGTTGTCTACCGGGACTGCTATAACATGCCCGGAAAGTCAGCTGCGGTCGACACATCGCATTCATCCCGGGCAGCGGCCTGGAAGGAATCCAAAGAGCTTGAAATGGCATCTTATGAAAGGCGTCACCCTGAAGGCCTCGTTATGAAAGCCATTGACGGAACTCGCATGCGGTCAAAATCAGAGGTAATCATAGCCAACCTGCTTATAGCAAATGGCATACCCTACGTGTACGAACTTCCTCATGCAATCGGAGACGTGGTAATTCATACCGATTTTACAGCACTGTCTCTTGCAGACTACAAAACTGAAATATTAATCGAACACGAAGGGCTCATGTCCAGCAGCAAATACCAACAGCAATTCCTGTTTAAGATTAACGCCTACCTGGATGCAGGTATAATTCCGGGCAAAGACATCTTCTTTACTTTTGAGGGTCCCAAGGGCGGCTTCGATCCGTCCCCGATTCAGGACATCATAGATATGAAGCTCAAACCGCCTCAGTGAATATGCTAAACAATGGATAATTAGTACATATGGCTCAGTTGATTGGCGATATGTACTAATTTTTCATTTATCGCTTCCTGTCGATGGCGGCAAATTAGTACATGACGCCTGATTCTATGCCGCTATGTACGAACTTTCTCGTTCCTGCGGCTTTCATGAAACAATAAAATTAGTACATATGGCTCCCTGGGTTGGCCTTATGTACTAATTTTTTCATTTATCGCTTCCTGTCGATGGCGGCAAATTAGTACATGGCGCATGATTCCTTGGCGTTATGTACTAACAATCTCGTTCCTGCGGCTTTCATGAAACAATAAAATTAGTACATGGCGCCTGATTCCAAACCGCTATGTACTAATTTCGTCGTAAATTCGCAACAGGCTGTCGTTTTTGAGTTCTCATAGCCGTATCGCGGCGTCTGCCTTGTTGCTGATCTATTCCACGGACTTTATCTCTTCCTGAAGGTGCTCCTGTTTGAGCGAATATGTGTCAAATGCAGGCTCGCTCGGCAGCCTGATCATCATGCTGCTTATCTTATCCAGCTGCACATCCGCATCCCGTATGCACAGATCGAAGACATGCCCGCCTTTGGTCCTGTCCTCAGAGAGAAAGTGCAGGTGCCATCCCGGCATGTTGATTCCATCCATGTAGTCCGGGAAGTACACCCCGACGAGCGAGCCGCGGATATCCTCGAATTGAAACGCTTTCTGATTCTGGTCAAGTATCTCCTTAAGGGATATATGATGCGACCTGTATGGAGCTTCGGACCTTGCATCCACATTTTCAAAGAAGCCGTCCACCTTGACGACATGCATGCTGTTAAGGCCGAAGTCCTCCTCGATTTTCTGAGTCAGTTCCGTCCGTAGCTCATCGATACTTGCCATTCTGCCCAGCGAAAAGCGCCGCTCTCCGTGCAGCGTGCCCACGGCGGCAAACGGAACACCCGTCTCAGCAGGCACTCTCGAAATCCGGCCGTCCTGATCCGCCCTGTAGCAATTGCCGTCCATAAGAATCATCTCACCGTTTACGTCCTCAAAGGTACCGAGCCCGGTGTTTCCTTCCCTGAGCAGTTCTTCCACGGTCACCACCGCGCGGCTGTATCCAAGAGCCAGCGCCTGCAATGTGGAAACCTGGTACATTTTATTATCCATAATGCCCCCTTGATACGTAAATTGTACCACATGCCGTTTGTATCTGCGTTTGTGTATATGCTGAAATTTTCATGTGCCAGGAATGCCACGCCAGGCTCCGCAATCCCATCAACCGCCAGAGACCTTAATCAAATAACAAGTTGACGATATGATCATTCAAGACAAAGGCCGAAGCATTGCTCCGGCCTTGTTTGTTTTTTGTTGTCAGCTGTGCTCTTCGTTCAGAGCAGTCGTCAGCGCTTTCTTACTCGGCAGGGCTGAAACTGTCCTTGCCTACTCCGCAAAGAGGGCAAACCCAATCTTCGGGCAGATCCTCAAATGCTACGTTGTCATTCTCTGCAGGGTCATAAACATAACCGCATACATCGCATACATATTTATCCATAATATTATCCTCCTGTTTATCTGTTGTTTTGAACCGGCCGGAGCTGCATCGCAAGCTGCCGGCCTGTTATAAAAGATTGTACCGTTATTTTAGCGAATGTGCCACTCTTTTGTTGTGACAAACTCACATTTCGGAAGAATGGCTGAAGGGGTATTTGAGCATTGTACTTGATTTAAGTGCAACTTAAATACTTGTTAAAAAAGATTAAGTTTACTTAATGGATCTTTGTTTGTATACTGTGCTTGCAAGGAGGAGATATCCCCTTTGCAAAAGTCTAAAAAGGTATTTTACAGGGCTTCGGCCCGGGGATTGACCGGAAGGGAGGTAATCAGTATGTTGAACATTTTGGTAGGAGCAGCATTTGCAGGTGTTCTCGTTTCGAAATGGGTATTCTTTTCAAAGATGACCGCAAAGAGAGGTTAATCTGTGAGGATCAGCAAACTGATTGCCTGCTATATATAATATAGACAGCAACAGAAACTCCGAAAAACGAAAACACAAGATAATCATTGAAGAACTCAAAACTAATACACTCTCCGGGGCACGATACCTCGGAGAGTGTATTATATTCTGATTTTCATTTGGACTTCCCGCTATATGTGCTCGCTGTCCGTGTACTCGATGTTGTCTTTGTTTTCGAATTCCTCGACGGCATACGCCAGGAATTTCTCCGCGGCCTTTGAGAGCCGGTCGCGGGACGGCAGCGCGATTCCGAAATTGATGAATTCACGCGGCTTGAGCGGGAGCCTGACGTAATTACCTATCCAGTACTGCGAGCCGAGAGCGTTTACCATGCTGATTCCAAGGCCCATACGGACGAGGGCTACAGTAAGCGGCGTGTCGTATGTCGTATACCTCACGTTCGGCTTTACGTTGTGCTTGTCGAGTATCTCTATTATCTCGCGCTCATTGCCCCAGGAGCCCATGATGAAATCGTAATTTTCAATCTCCTCGATGGGGAAGTATTCGGCGTCGGCAAATGGATTGTCCTCAGGCACCGCAACCAGCATCTCGACATCGGAGAGCGGTATCCATTCGTATGGCATCGGCTCCGAGTATACGAGTATGCCCATGTCCGCCTCGTGCTTTTCGATGTGATCCATTATATCGGATTTGACGCATTCGACTATGTTGATGTCTATTCCGGGATAATCGTTCTTGAATCGCCTTATGATTCCGGGCAGCCAGGTGATGGCCGCGCTCGGATACGAGGCGATGGTAAGCGAACCGGCCGTCACGCCTTTGAGGTCCGCAGCCAGCTGATAGACTTTGTCTTCGGCGGCCAGGCTGGCCCTTATGGCCGGCGCCAGCTCGCTCCCTTCGGCGGTCAGGCTGACACCTCTCTGCGTGCGGTTTAGGAGTTTCAGCCCGAGCTCTTTTTCGAGCGAGCTGATCAGCTGGCTCACCGCAGACGGCGTGTAGCCGAGCTCCTCCGCCGCAGCCGTGACGCTGCCCTTATTTATACATTCTATAAACGCTTTAAATTTGGTATTATCCATATCCTTATTTAAAATAGCGGACGGCATTTTCAAACATGCTGGTAAAGTACGTGCCCGGCACATTTCTGTAGAGGCCGGACGCCGCCCTTTCTGCATGGGCCATTCTTCCGAGCACCCTGCCGTCGGGTGAAGTGATGCCCTCTATGGCCATCATCGAGCCCGCAGGATTGAAGCGGATGTCTGATGATGCGCGGCCTTTGTCATCCGCATACTGGGTGGCGATCTGTCCGTTAACAGCGAGCTTCTTTATCAGCTCTTCGGGTGCCGTGAACCTGCCCTCGCTGCACGAAAGCGGAAGCGAATATACCTCTCCTGCCCTGCAGCTTCTGAGCCATGGCGATTTATTCGAGGCCACCCTGACCCTGACTATCCTGGACTGATGCGCACCAAGAGCATTTGCCTGGAGCATGGGGCCGTCCTCGTCCCCGATTACACCGCCCGGCAGCAGACCGAGATCCAGCAGAGCCTTAAAGCCCGAGCCTATGCCCGCTATAAGGCCGTCCTTCTTATCCAGGAATCTGCTTATGCTCTCCGTGACCATCTCATTTCTGAAAATGTATGTTGTCAGCTCTGCGAGATCGAGCTCCACATCGCTTTGCATGTTATCTATTGCTCCGGCATATCCGTCCGGCAGGAATATCACCTGCGCTCCGTCTATGGCTTCTGCGAATTTCTCGGCGGAGCGGAGTATCTCCTCGGCGCTTCCGCCCGGCAGCTTCAGAAGTTCCGGCCGGCCGCCGGCAGAGCGTACAGCTCTCGCGACATCCCCGCAGGTTGTCGCACCCGGAAGCGCCGGTATCAGCACCTTAGGCTCCGCCCTTTTGAATATCGGCGTATGCCAGCTCCTCGCTACATAGTTAAGATCGGATACATCAGGCATGGCGCCATCCGAGTTTGACGGATAGACGCTCTCGAGTTTGCCCTCATAGAGCATCAGCAGCTCTCCTATGCTCACTGCCTCATTGCCCTTGGTGATGGTATGTTTTTCCGTCGTATGACCGATGTCTGTTATCTTAACGGCCCTGCCCCTTATCGGCTCAGCCGAGCTCATCTCAAGTATGATGCTTCCGTAGGAATATCCGAAAATCTTTTCATTCGTCAGGGCTTCCTCATCACCCTCATCGCTCCATACGCTGTCGGCGAACTCAAATCCTATTCCGTTTCCGTAGCTCATCTTCATGACTGCCTCGGCTATTCCGCCCATGCCCGGCGTATATGCAGCCTCGGCCCTGCCGTTTGCGATGAGCTCGTATGCCTTGCGCCACACCAGTGTGAGTGAGTGCGGGGTCGGAAGTCCGTAGTATGCGCTGTTCTCGTCAGTCTCAACATAGGGCTCCAGTATCACAACCCTGTGTCCTGCGCCCTTGAACTCAGGAGATATGAGTTCAGATGCCTTGCCGACTGTCACGGCATATGATACAAATCCGTCCGCTCCCTCGCATTCGCAGGAGTTAATGGCAGGGACGGAAAGACCCATCTCGGCCTCAAATGCTCCGATAAGTGCGGAAAGCGCGCGGCTCTTTTCCTCTCCGGTTCCTGCCATGACAGACAGGTAAATCTCATGAAAGGACGCGCCTGCCCCGATGAGCTTCGCGACCGACTCTATAACCGCAAGGTAAGCTCCGTGGTAAGGCGACTCTTTATACACATAAGGATTGGACGCCCACGATGCTACCACGCAGTCATCGGTTGCGCTGTCAGCAGGCAGCTTGTACGAAGCTGCCTGAACCGGCGTCAGCTGGTTGATGCCGCCGTGCGGCATCATGACAGCGCCCGTCCCTATACTCGAATCAAATCTCTGGGAGAGCCCCCTCCTGGAGCATGTATTTAGATCCTCTGTGACCCTCCTCATTCCGTCAGCAAAGCTGAGCCCTGCTCCGTCTATATAGCTCTTGTTCCATTCGCCCGCAGCCGGAACCGATATATCTTCTCCGCCCCCGTCATTCACGGAAGCGTCGGAGTTATCCGTATTCTCGTCAAATCCGTCATTCACGCCGTTCCCGCTATATGCATCAGGCTCAATACTTCCGATGCTGTCCACCTCGGCCATCGCCGAGACCACTGCAGCACCCTCGAGCCTTTTGCCCGAAAAGTCCGGATGGTAGAACTCATCCGCGATGCCGACGGCTATTCCTTCCTTGCCGGCCTGCAGTGAGAAACTGCCGGCGGATTCTCCTGCGGCCCTTCTCTCTCTGTCCTCGCCTCCTTCAGGATCAAGCCCTGTCGTCTGCTCAAGCGGGTCTCCTCCGCGCGAGAGCTTTATAGCCGCAAAGCTCTTCATGCCGCCCTTCTCCGCATCATCGATGCATCTTTCGAGGACGGCCCCGGCGCTCTCCCCCACCTTTGCGAAGTTTTTAAACGTCAAAAGCCACGGCTCATTCTCCCCGCCCGCATTCACGTTAATCCTGACGGCAGCCTCACCGCCGTCTTCCTTCATAACCAGCTTGTCGAGTTTTCCATGCTGCTTGAGATACCTCAGCGAAACAGACGAAAGGTCTGTCGTACCCTCCGGCCTGTCCGCATCCATCATATCCCGGGTGTACAGGTAATCATGGTACGCCTTTTCAATGGCTTTGTCCTCGAATTTAATCATAAGTTCTCCTTGTCCTCGCCTTTTACCATTCTCCAAATAGTCAGAATCGTGGCGCGTGCTATCGCATATATCACGAACAGTACGAGAAATCCCGAAAGCCCGTACGCTATATCCGCCGAGTCCGGAACGCCCGTGCCCGAGTACCACTGCCCGATCTCAACGGCAAACACGAAAACAACCACCAGCGTAAAAACGTATATCCACGTAATCACGAGCGTGTGTCCGTTTTCGGCAAGTCCCTTGAAGACCGGCTGTATCAGCAGAATCAGAGCCATGCCAAAGAGGCCTATGACCCAGAAGTGCAATTGCTTGTCCGTCAGGTTGTACTGACCCGAATCGTTGGCGCCGAGGATCGCATCATGCACCCTCGCCACCCACATTATAAATTGATATATCACGTCTCTCATAGTGCCCAGATTATATACTAAGCACCCCGCCTCATGCATTTTTTCATGCCAAACCTTTACATTTTGTAAGATTACTAAACGTTAATGTTCGTTGTTTGTCTACATATATAGATTTTATAATTCGGGCATAAGTTAAAGTAACTTAATAAGCAATTACGACTTGACTATCTGGGGGGATACGAAATGTCAGAATTAAGCAAAATGAGCACAAATGATTTGCTGAACTACAGTTACGGCAAAGAAAAGACCACGCACACGAGCATCAGAAGGGCATGCATCATATTAGCCATGGCCCTCGTTTTCATGCTGATGCCGCTGCTGCCCGGGATTAATACCCACTTCACGGCAGACGCTGCATCCGTGACGGCAAGCGGCCGCACCACCGATCTTGTGTATGTAAGAAATTCCGCAAGCACTTCATCAAAATCGATGGGCCTTCTCAAAAAAGGTACCAATGTCACCATCTCAAGAGAGGTATTCACTTCCAAAACATCCACATCTTCGACATCGCGCTGGTATCAGATAAGCGGCGGAGGTAAAAAAGGTTATATAAGGGCAGACCTCATCAAGGTCACCAAATATGCAAATGTATCTGCGATGACCACGGATGACCTGAACTACAGAAAGGGCGCCGGAACATCGATGTCCAGAGTCGGCACCGCAGGCCCGGGAGCATCCGTCAGAGTATGCCTGCCGGCCAAGGCAGCAGGCAGCAACGCCACCTGGTACAGGGTATATTACAGAGGCAGATACTGCTTTATGAGCGGTGACTACCTGGCATTCACCGTCGCAGGAAAAAAGGGCATGGCAGGAAAGATCCTCGCCAAAGCCACCAACGGCGGCAGCGCCAGATATGTGGGAACTCTTGACAAAAACAACTGCTCCAGAGTGATGTGCATCAAGGGCGACAACGGCTCGTACGTGCCGCAGGGCATGGCATATACGGGCTCAAGATACTATATCGTCTTTGGTATGGACGGCACCAAGCAGAGAATAGTGACCTATTCGACAAACGGCAAACGCCTGAGCTCATCAGGTTTCCCGTTCTACATCGGACACCCAAATGCGATGACATGGAACCCGGAGACAAAGAACTGCTACATCTTCAAAGGAAGCCAGAAGACAATCTATACATGGAACCCTGCAACCAACAGATACGGCAAGGCCACAACTCCGTACTCATCATCCGGAGTGGCATACGACAAGAATACTAAGAAGATTTACGCAACTTCCCTTTCAGGTGTCAGGGTATACAGCGCAGACGGAAGATTCAGACATCAGAAATATTTCAACAGATGCTATCACAGCGGCAAGACCTACGTGCAGGACTGCGGCGCAGGCAGAGGATATGTAATCCACGCCCTTTCAAGCGGCAATAAATTCGGACTGAATTATCTGGATATCTACAGAGTATCTGACGGCAAATACCTCGGTTCATTCAAGGTATACCTCGGAGAGCTCGAGAGCGTAATCGTGGACAACAAAGGCTACGTGCAGCTCCTGGTCAACCACGGCGGCACATACAACGACTGGATCTGGAAGACACCTATAAATGTTAATGACTTGAAGTAGCCCCCCTACATCAAGGAAAAGACCTCCCGGTGAATATTCATCGGGAGGTCACTTATTTTTCTTTATCCGATTCCCTCGGCCAGCGTTTCGATGTTCACATCCGTGCGCCAGATGTAATCCTCTCCGCTGGTGTTATTGGCGAGTATCTCCAGGAATCCGTCCTTGTTTACTATCGCGCTTTCAACCTCGCTCAGGTCGCATGAGAAAGATCCGAGATACATGCCTGTTCGCATATCATAGAGATCGATGTAATTGATCCCGTGTTTATTTCCGTTCGGCGAGAGACACCTCAGCATGATGCCTCCGTGCCCTCCGATGTCCTGTGTGGCCATGGACCCCGAATGCTTTACGACGCCGCATGTGTTTGCAACGCTGTATCCGTCGGATATATCGTACGAAGCCATGAGAGTCCTGGAGCTGGTGTAGAGCTTCTTTTCCTTTCTGTCGTAGCCTATGCCCGAACAGCCGTAGCTCAGACCAAACGCACCCATATCCCCCGTCTCCGTGTCGTATGTGATGGTCCTGCTGCTCCATCCTCTGACCGAATAGCAGGTCTTGTTCTCATCCGCATATGTAAATCCGTTCGGATGGTTCATGGCTATGGATGGTGCAATTACTTCTTTTCCTTCTTCGCCTTCTCCCTCCACCGGGTAGATGACTATCCTGCCCTGTCCGGACATTCCGTATGCGATTATGTACTTGTCACCGGTGTATCCGAAGGCCTGCGGGACGACATGTCCGTTTGCTCCGGTCACGGTCTTTACAACCTCGCAGTTGTCGGAATCGAGATGGTGTATGGTGTATGCTGAGGCACCTCCCGCCTTTACGGGATTGGATTCAAACACCTCGAGCTCTACCTTTGTCCTGTCCTCTTCGAATTCCTGCGTCGCCTGCGCTATTACGGTAATCTCCGCGGTTCCCGCGCCCGTGATCTCAATCTCACCGGTCTTATCATTGATCTTAGCGACATCGTCATCGCTTGATTCGTATCTCAGATCCGTCTCTGCCTGCGCCTTTATCTTAAACGGCTTGCTGGCGGTGAGCTTGTTGATCTTACCTATGGTCCTAACCGTCTGGGTGCTCTTGGTGTGGAAGTTTCTCATCTGCGTGGTGAGCCCTTCCTTGGCCTCGCTGTCAGCCCGCACGGCAAACGAATACGAAGTCCCTTCCTTGAGTCCATCTATTTTGATGTACTCTTTATCCGTTGCATATTCCTGCCAGCTGTCATCCACCAGCACCCTCTCGTCCCTCTCTTCGGTCAGGCTCCTTTTATGTTCTCTGACAAACACCTTGTATTCGGCGGTATTTCGCGCTTTGCCCCAGCTTATCGAAATATAGTCGGTGCCCCTGTCTGCCGTCCTTATGGTGTCTCTTTCCACGACACCCGGATAGTCCCGGTAGTGAGTGTATACGACAACCGCAGCCACCACACACGCAAACAGAAAAATACCGAGCATGACAAAAAATCGCAGCTTCTGTCTCTTGCGGCTTTTTTTCATAATACGCCTTTTAAGCCTGCCCGGCGGCCTTTGTTTAAGGTCCTCGCGTCTTTGCCTCAGATGCTTCCTGATTGCATGCAGTTTCGACGGCTTTTTATTCTCTTCTGCAATCCTCTCTTCCGAATTATCAGACATACAATCCTTCACAAATAGAAAACCGGTCCTTGCGGACCGGTCCCTTCATTTCTCTCTACTGATCCGCGTCGAACGGCAGCAGTGCGACTACTCTGGCTCTCTTGATGGCCTTTGCAACAGCTCTCTGGTGCATAGCGCATGTGCCTGTGACTCTCCTCGGGAGGATCTTGCCTCTCTCTGTGATGTATTTGCTGAGAGTATCGGCATCTTTGTAGTCGATTTTCTTGTCTTTATCTGCGCAGAACTGGCATACTTTACGTCTTCTCATGCCTGTGTTAGCGCGTCTTGGTCTTGAATTTCTTTCCATTATTCGTGCCTTTCCCTTTCCTAGAATGGAATATCATCCTCAGCGGCCTGGAATGAATCCGGCATCTCTGCATCATAGCCCGGCACATTTGCCTGCGGCGCATCAAATGCCGTGTTCTGAGGTCCGCTGAACGCAGTGTCCTGTGTCTCCATCATAGCCTGAGGCATGGATGGGCTGTCCGGTCCTCCAGCAAATGTGGTTCTGGACGCACCCTGTCCTCCCTGTCCACTGCCGAGGAACTCGACACGGTCAGCGATGACTTCTGTGGTATACACAGTGACGCCTTCTCTGTTCTTGTAGCTTCCGGTCTGGATTCTACCCTGTACAGCCGCCTGTCTGCCCTTGGACAGATAGCGGTCGCAGGTCTCTGCCTGTCTGCCAAACACTGTGACTCTGATAAAATCAGCTCCCTGGTCTTCGCCCTGTCTTCTCGGTCTGTCGACAGCGATTGTAAAGCGGGTTACTGCAGTCTGAGTGTTCGGAGTGTAGGATAATTCCGGATCTCTGGCAAGTCTTCCGATAAGTACTACGCTATTCATCTCCGGTCCTTCCTTTCACTACTCTTCGTCCTGGCTGACGATGATATGTCTCATTACGTTTTCATTGATCCTGAGTCTTCTGTCGAGCTCTTTCGGAAGCTCGGCATCAGCCTTGAACGGCAGTACTACGTAGTAGCCGGTGCTTTTCTTTCCGATGTTGTAGGCGAGTTTTTTGTCTCCCCATACATCAGGCTCTCCGGCCTCTCCGCCTGCATTGATTACTGACTTTACAGTCTCAATCAATGTAGCTTTCTGCTCTTCGTCCAGACCGGGATCAAGCACGAATAGAAGTTCATAATCTCTCATGTTGACACCTCCTGTGGTCATAATCGGCGCAGGCTCTCCCTGCGCAGCAGGT
>ONJG01000019.1 GCA_900318105.1 uncultured Eubacteriales bacterium | reverse complement strand
TCATAATCTGATTAATACAGGTGAATGATAGCACCCGATCCAATACGCTTCAATCATCACAGGCCAATATACACACAATCTTCTAATTTTTCCCATAGTTCCACGCTGTTTAATGAGACATTTTTTCTTTTAAAAGCATCTCATTTATGGTACAGTTTCGGTGACGGATGGTATTCCCGTTCGGGAAGCTATACCCAGGTGCAAATATGGAAACAAAATGCCACCCGTCTTTGTATGGTGGCATTTTCTATAGAGGCACTGTTTCGAAAGGAGAAAGAAGTTGAAAAAGAAAGAAAATCTAAGTCGCGAGCAAAAGGACAGGCAGGTAAGATGCGAGGCTCTCGCCACGCTTATACTGTTTGCCATCTGCTTTATCTGGAACGTGGGATTCGCTTACGGGCTTTCCGGAAGCGGCATCAGAATAGGCGGCATGCCTCTCTGGTGGCTGCTGTCGGTTCCTGGCATGTTCGTTGTGGCCGTGATAGGGGTCGTGTATCTTCTCAAATATGTCTTCGTGAACTTCAGTCTCGAGGATGAAGAGGGAAGCCCTGCAGACGCCGCGGGCATTGTGAAAGGAGGGGCAGATGAGTAAGAATTCAGTTGTGCTTATCATTCTGGTTGCATACCTCCTGATAAACCTGGTCCTCGGCATCTTTGTGAGCCGGAAGTCCGCCAGGGAGAATTCCGACAAGGGATTCCTCTCCAACTATTTCGCGGGCTCCCGCAGCATGGGAGGCGTCGTCCTCGCAATGACGCTGGTTGCGACCTACACGAGCGCGAGCTCTTTCCTCGGAGGCCCCGGCCTCGCATCGAGCTTTGGCATGTCATGGTCGTGGGTTGCCGGCGTTCAGATCGGCGCCACATTCCTGACTCTCGGCGTGCTCGGAAAGAAGTTTGCCATGATTGCAAGGCGGACCAACGCCGTTACGATCAACGATTATCTGAGAGCGAGATACAACTCGCCGGCCGTAGTCATTATCTGTGGCGTGGCCATGGTCATTTTCTTTACAACACAGATGATTGCGCAGTTCATCGGAGGCGCCACCCTGATCCAGTCAGTCACGGGACTTCCGTACTGGGCGGGCCTGCTGCTCTTCGGCGCTGTTGTGATCATTTATACAGCGGTCGGCGGCTTTAAAGCCGTTGTCACGACCGACACTCTGCAGGGAATTGTCATGACCTGCGGAACATTCCTCCTCCTGTTCTTTGTGATAAGAAGCGGAGGCGGAATGGATAATATAGTTTCGAGCCTCGATGCAGGCAATCCCGGCTGGGACCTGATGGGCAAAGGCGAGTACGGAGCGGAAATCGCAGCGCTGAGGCCCGGCGCACTCATTTCGTTCTGGGTGCTCGTCGGAATCGCCGTGCTCGGACTTCCGCAGACGGCAGTCCGCTGCATGGGGTTTAAGGACACGGAGTCCATGCACAAAGCTATGATCTACGGCACGGTTGTAATCGGCATCCTCATGATAGGCATGCACCTTGCGGGCACTCTCGCATACCCGCTGCTTCCTGCCGAAGGGCTTGAGAGCACCGACATGGTGATTCCGTATGTTGTTATGCAGTACATGCCGGCCTGGGCTGCGGGACTCTTCCTCGCGGCGCCGCTTGCAGCGGTGATGTCCACGATAGACTCGCTCCTCATCCTGGCATCTGCCACAATCATCAAGGACATCTACCTCCACTACGTAAAGAAGGTGCCACTCGGTACAGAGGCAGCCAAAGACCCCGCCTACGACGAGGCCTTTGACAAAGTGCCCAAATACAGCTTTGCACTTACCGCAGCCATCGGCATCATCGGATGCCTCCTGGCTCTCAATCCGCCCGATGTAATAGTATGGATAAACCTCTTTGCATTCGGCGGACTCGAGGCGACATTCTTCTGGCCAATCATCGGAGGTCTCTACTGGAAGAAAGGAAACAGCACAGCCTGCCTGGCTTCAGTGGTAACGGGACTTGCGGTATTTATCTTCTTTAACAGGGTAAAGGTGCTGCCGTTTGGCATCCACGAGATAATAGTTGGCCTGATAGTGTCCGGCATAGTATATTTCGCAGTCGGCAGCATGAATTCCAAAGAGCCGGATCCGGAAATGATCGAGAAGTGCTTCTGATCTCTTAATAAACAAATTACTTACAAAACAAAAGGTTCTTCGGCGGGATAAGTAAAAGGTGACGATTGTCAAATGTAAAAATGATTCCCTTTTTCAAGTTAACCATAGTAGGGAATCATTTCACAGCAATCTAAAAAGAAAAAAGTGATTCCTTTATCAATAAAACAGAAAAATAGAATCATTTATGAATGCGAAAATGATTCCTTATCATAGCAAACAGAGAAATAGAATCACTGAAATTTAAGAATAATGTAAAAAAATGATTCCCTTTTTCATGATAACCATAGCAGGGAATCATTTTTGTTTGAGTATTGTGAGAGCGTCGCTTTTAATTCGGAGTGTCGCTTTTAGTTCGGAACGTGCTTTCTAAGGCGGCGCGTCAGCAGGGCAGCCAGCATGATCTTGAGGGCATCGGGAATTATATACGGGATGACGCACATGCTGAGCGCCGCTCCGAGCCCGATGGCTCCGTTGCCCTTGGAATAAACGACCATGAACCACGCGGTTCCGAATGCGTAGCAGACCAGAAGTCCGGCCACCATGGAAGCTACCAGAACCGGCGTGCTCTTTCCGATGAATTTCTCTGCGGCCCACATCACGAGTGCCGAGAAGAGAAATCCTATGATGTATCCGCCGGTCGGTCCCATCATGTATCCGAGCCCGCCGGAGAATCCCGAGAACACAGGAAGGCCCACTGCGCCGAGCAGGAGGTAGACGGCAACCGCGATGGTGCCGCGGCGTCCTCCGAGAAGACCGACTGTAAGAAATACGGCGAATGTCTGCATTGTAAACGGCACGGCGGCAGGAATGGATATCCATGAACAGACAGCCATCAGCGCCGCGGCCTGTGCCATAAGTGCATAATCTTTTGTCCCAAGCTTTGCTCTCATCATAGTCCCCTGTGCATTAGTAGTATTGCTTGTGTTCTGCATAAAAATAATAACCTCTTTCTTATAATTAATATTGGATGGTTCTTATTATAAACGCAGAAGAAAAAATGTCAACTTGGCAGGGTAACAATTGTCAACCCCTACGCACTCACGCTTCGCCTCAGAGTAAGGAGCCTCGTGTCATGGCTTATGTCCAGGAACTCCTGGAGGTCTCTTGAGATCATACGGCTCTTTCTTGTGTAGTAGTAAACATCCCTGGTGAACTCCGGGCTCCTGACGGCGTAGTAGCACATATTGGCTGCGCTGTACTCCGACTGCCTGACCAGCGTGTCGCTTATTATTGTTATCCCGAGCCCGGAAGACGCCATACCAAAGGCGCTCTGCAGCTGGTTGAGCTCGTAGGCGGCCCTGACCTTAATGCCGTAGTCCTCAAAAAGCGCATCGCATCTTTTCCTGGTGTCAAAGCTCTCCTGCAGGAGTATGAATGGCTGATCGTTGAATGCCCTCATGTTTTCGAGATATGGCCTGGTGCGGGCGACATGCATTCCCTTTATTATGTCCTCGTATGAATAGGCAAACGCCCTGAGGTTTTCGTTGATGCTATAATCCTGCGGCACCGCAAGCAGAAGGATCTCCGTGCCGAGGTAGTGCTTGTCGAGCTTTTCAACGTTCGAGGGGAAGTTGTCGATGGCAACGTCCAGTTCGCCGCTCTGAATCATCCTGATGAGGGCGGGGGTGTCCATATCATATAGGCGGATTTTTATTGACGGATGTCTCTTTGAAAATTCCGAGAGTATGTGAGGCACGATGTTGGAGATGTACAGCGCACTTCCTCCGATGGATATTTCGCCGATTTCAAGACCGTTTATGTCGTTCACGTAATTGATGAAGTCATCTTCTATCATTGATATATTGTCGCAGCACTCGAGGTATTTTTCGCCGACCCTCGTCAGACGGACGGGGGAGACGCTTCGGTCGAAGAGCTTGGCTCCGATTTCCTGTTCCACACCCGAGACCATAACGCTGAGGGATGGCTGTGCTATATGCAGTTTTTTCGATGCCTTTGAGAAACCGCCTTCGCGGTAGATGGCGGCTATTATATCTTTCTTTCTGAACATATCCATAGAATACCTCCCGGTTTGTTAACCTTTATGCATTTACAGTCCAATCGGATGCGGGCCTGTTCCCTTAATTTACAGAGATTTGATACTTTTGTCTCAATATAAGAACAATCTTATAACTTTGATATTCTTATTTGTATTTGATTATATCTTATAACGCCTGTACTATAAAAGCAATCGTATGAACAAATAGTGGATTCTCATGAGGAGGACAAAATGCAGGTAAAGTCAAACGATGCAAAAGCTTCCATTATGCGAAAGATAAATGATCTTCTTGACGCGGGAAGCTTCATGGAAGTCGGGGAACACGTATCTGCCAGGTATACCGATTTTTACCAGCCTGATTCTGTTATTGAGTCGGACGGCGTGGTAATCGGATACGGCACGATCAACGGGAACCTCGTTTTTGTTTACGCTCAGAATTCAGAAGTCATGGGCGGTACGTTCGGTGAGATGCATGGACGTAAGATTGTAAAGCTCTACAGTCGTGCCATGAAAGCCGGCGCTCCTGTCATCGGACTTCTTGACTGCGCGGGATTCCGTATCGAGGAAGGACTCGACGGACTCAATCAATTTGCAAAACTTTATGTAACACAGGCAGAGGCATCCGGAAAGATTCCGCAGATTGCAGCTGTCATCGGAAAGTGCGGAGGCGGCATGTCGCTGTCAGCTGAACAGAATGACTTCCTGTTCATAGAAAAGGATAAGGGAGAACTGTTCGTCACACCAAAGGGCGTGATTCAGAACGACATAGGTGACAACGCAAGCATCGCACCAAAGGATGACGGCGAATACGAGTGGAAAGAGATCGTAGCCAAGATCAAAAAGCTCGTATCTGTTCTTCCGGCAAACAGCAATGTGATGGCCGAAGTCGCAGAGATAAGCGATGAGGAGCTCAACAGAGAGTGCGTGGGTATCGCTTCAAAGCTCGGCGATGCCAAAGCTATCCTGACTGAGATTTCAGATGACGGGGAATTCTTCGAGACGGCTCCGGAATTCGGAAAGGACATGGTCACAGGATTTATCAGAATCACGGGACAGAGCGTCGGAGTTGCCGCATGCAACACGGTGAACGGAGAAAAACGCATCACTGCGGACGGTCTTGATAAGGCAGCGGCCCTGGTCGACATCTGCAACAGATTCGGTCTTCCGCTTCTGACCATCACCGACACAGACGGATTCGATACCACTTCCTCAAGCGAAAAGTATCTTCCGGCTGCAGCAGGCAGACTTCTCAAAGCTCTCACAGCTTCCAACGTGCTCAAGATCAACCTGATCACAGGAAACGTCACAGGAAGCGCTTACAGTCTGCTGAACTCAAGGGGACTCGGCGCTGATTATGCATTCATGTGGGACAGCGCGGTTGCCAGCATAGTTAATCCGAAGCAGGCCATTGAGGTACTGTACGGCAAATGGTCGCAGGAGCTCGAGGATGAGTTCACTGAGAAACAGTCGGGCGCGGTTGCACTGGCCAGACACGGACTCGTGGACAAGGTCATCGTTCCCGAAGATACCAGAAAGTATCTGATCGGAGCATTCCAGACTTTTGTTAACAGCAGCAGGTAGGTGATTGTATGGAAATGACAATACAGGAAATTATGAAAATCGCCGCCATAGATACAGTGCTCGGTATGGGAACAGTATTTGCTGTTCTGATCATAATCTCGCTGTGTATCTGGGCTCTGGGTATGGCCCTTAAGCAGGAAGAACCCAAAGCAGCTCAGGCAGCTGCTCCGGCAGCAGCAAAGGCAGCGCCTGCGGATGATGCGGACGGCGAGGTAGTCGCAGCCATTACGGCGGCAATCAGTCAGTTTATCAAGAATCAATACGGCGAAGAAGTTGACGAAGGTCAGTACATCGTCAGAAATATACGGAGGGCAACATGGAAACATACATCGTAAGAGTAAACGGAAAAGAATACGAAGTTGAAGTAGAAATGGTAGGCGGAGGAGCTCCTGCGGCAGCACCTGCAGCAGCACCTAAGGCAGCAGCCGCTGCACCTGCCAAGAAAGCAGGCGGATCCGGCACAGCCGTGACAACAGGAACAGCCGGCAAAGTTTTCAAGCTTGTGGCATCCGAAGGCGATGCTGTCAAGGCAGGCGACACAATCGTTATCCTTGAAGCCATGAAGATGGAGATTCCGGTTGTGGCACCGGCTGACGGAACGGTTTCTTCAATAGTTGTATCTGAGGGAGAGGACCTGGCATCCGGCGCAACAGTAGCTTATTTAGGTTAATCAGGAAGGAGATAGAAGATGGGCGAGACTTTATCAAATCTGGCTCAACAGACGGCCTTCTTCAACCTCAGCTGGGGCAACTACGTCATGATAGCCGTAGCCCTCGGGCTGATGTACCTGGCCATCGCCAAAGAATACGAGCCATTACTGCTGCTGCCGATCTCATTCGGTATGCTGCTGGTAAATCTGTATCCTCCTATTATGCAGGAGGGCGGACTTCTTCATTATTTCTTCCTTCTGGACGAGTGGACCATACTTCCGTCGCTCATATTCCTCGGAGTAGGAGCGCTGACGGACTTCGGCCCGCTGATCGCTAACCCGAAGAGTTTCCTCCTCGGCGCGGCGGCCCAGTTCGGTGTATTTGCGGCCTTTTTCATGGCCATGCTCTGGGGCTTCAATGACGCCCAGTCAGCAGCCATCGGAATCATCGGAGGCGCCGACGGCCCGACATCGATATTCCTGGCCATGAAACTCGGACAGAGAGAAATCATGGGACCTATCGCGGTAGCTGCATATTCGTACATGTCACTTGTACCTATTATCCAGCCGCCGATCATGAAGGCTCTCACGACAGAAGCAGAACGCAAAATCAAAATGGAACAGCTCAGATACGTTTCCAAAAGGGAGCGCATCATATTCCCTATAGTTGTAACTATCGTAGTATGCATTATCCTGCCGTCAACAGCACCGCTGATCGGTATGCTCATGCTGGGCAACCTCTTCCGTGAGAGCGGAGTTGTAAGACAGCTTCAGGAAACCGCATCGAACGCACTTATGTACATTGTAGTTATCTTCCTCGGAACTTCCGTCGGAGCAACTACGAGCGCAGAGGCGTTCCTCAAGGCCACGACTCTCAAGATCGTAGTACTCGGTCTGGTCGCGTTTGCCTTCGGTACTGCAACGGGAGTGCTTTTCGGCAAACTCATGTGCAAGCTCACGGGCGGCAAGATCAATCCGCTCATCGGTTCTGCGGGAGTATCCGCAGTTCCTATGGCAGCGAGAGTTTCGCAAAAGGTCGGCGCAGAGGCAGACCCGACGAACTTCCTGCTTATGCACGCAATGGGACCTAACGTAGCCGGAGTAATCGGTACTGCAGTTGCAGCCGGCGTATTCATGGCTATATTCGGAGTACATTAAGGAGGTCATCAATGGCTAATAAAAAAGAGACTAAGAAACTCGGAATTATGGAAACGGCCATAAGAGACGGACAGCAGTCGCTTATAGCCACCAGAATGCCGTTTGAGGATATGGAGCCGGCCCTGGCTCTGATGGATGATGTCGGCTACGCAGCAATCGAGTGCTGGGGCGGAGCGACATTCGACTCCTGCATCAGGTTCCTCGATGAGGATCCGTGGGAGAGACTGAGAAAGTTCAAAGATGCGATGCCTAACACACCGCTTCAGATGCTGCTCAGAGGTCAGAACGTGCTGGGATACAGACACTATGCCGATGATGTTGTTGACTACTTCGTAAAGAAATCCATCGACAACGGTATCGACAGAATCAGAATCTTCGATGCGCTGAACGACCTCAGAAACGTGCAGACAGCCGTAAAGGCCACAAAGGAGTACGGTGCACATGCTCAGGTTGCCGTATCTTACACAATCGGCGAACCGTACACACCGGAGTACTGGAAGGACCTCGCACAGAGAATCCAGGACATGGGCGCTGACTCAATCTGCATCAAGGACATGGCAGGACTCATGGTGCCTAATGTGGTAACCGAGTTCATCACTATGTTCAAGGAGACAGTCGATATCCCTATCGATCTTCATACACACTCAACATCAGGCGTTGCTCCTATCACTTATTACAAGGCAGCCCTCGCGGGAGTTGACATCATCGACACTGCCATCTCGCCATTCTCAGGCGGAACATCACAGCCGGCTACAGAGGTAATGGTAGAGACATTCAGAGGCACCGAGTACGATACGGGCATCGAGATTGCAAAGCTCGAAAAGATAGCAGCTCATTTCTCAACTGTAAGAGAAGCGGCTCTCAAGAGCGGACTTATGAATACGAAGGTGCTCGGCACGGACATCAACACCCTGATTTATCAGGTTCCGGGCGGCATGCTTTCAAACCTCGTATCCCAGCTCAAGGACCAGAATGCAGAGGACAAATACCTCGAAGTGCTGCAGGAAGTGCCTCGCGTAAGACAGGACCTCGGCACACCGCCGCTGGTAACGCCGTCTTCGCAGATTGTAGGTACACAGGCTGTGCTTAACGTCCTGATGGGTGAGAGATACAAAGTTCTCTCAAAGGAGACACAGGAAATCCTAAGAGGCAGATACGGACAGACTCCGATGCCAATGAATCCTGACGTACAGGCCAAGATCGACAAGAGCGAAATCATCACATGCCGTCCGGCAGACCTGCTGGAGCCTGAGATGGATAAGCTCAGAGAGGAGACCAAGGACTTCGCAGAGTGCGATGAGGACGTGCTGACATACGCACTCTTCCCGCAGGTTGCCGTTGACTTCTTCAAGAGAAGGGCAGCGCGCAGGGACAAGGTCGATCCTGACGCAATAGACGATAAGAATAAGTCATATCCTGCATAAAACTACAGGAGGTGCAAACAGTGGGATTTGTAAAAGTAAATGACAGAACTATTCCAAAGGAAGATAAGGTGTTTGCCGTAAGCGGCAGAGCCAAGGCAGCTATAGCTGCTAAGGGAAAAGACCAGGTAGTCGATGCAACGATCGGTGCACTCCTTGACGACAATGGAGATCTCGTCGTAATGACTTCCGTAATGGAGGCCATCGGAACGCTGAAGCCTGCAGATTATGCAGCTTATGCACCTATCGCAGGTGTGCCTGAGTTCAAGGAAGCAGTTCAGAAGGCGCTCTTCGCAGACTATTCTCCCAAGGGACATGTCGCAGTATGCGCCACACCGGGCGGAACGGGAAGTCTGACCCACGCTATGTCAAACTACACAAACGTGGGTGATGAGATTCTGACACATGACTGGTGCTGGGCCAACTACAAGGGAATTGCAGATGAGCACGGACGCAGCATCATGACATTCAGATTCTTCGATGAGGATGGGAAATTCGATTCGGCAGACCTCAAGCTCAAGCTCGATGAACTGTCGGCCAAGCGCGATCAGGTGCTGCTGATACTCAACACGCCGGCGCACAATCCGACAGGATATTCCCTCACTCTCGAAGACTGGGACAATGTCATCAATATTGTGAACGCAGCTTCCTGCAAGGTAGTGCTCTTCCTCGATGTCGCATATATCGATTTCGCAGGCGAACCTGATGAAGTAAGAGCATTCCTGCCCAAGCTCGAAGGACTCGGAGATCACGTGTTGGTTCTCTTTGGATACAGCGCATCCAAGACCCTCACGGCATATGGCATGAGATGCGGAGCCACGGTTTGCCTGGCCAAGACAGAGGAAGAGGCAGAGGACTTCACCAAGGCGGTCGGCTATACAGCAAGATCCACATGGTCCAACTGCAACCGCTCCGCTCAGGTAGTGATGGGTAAGATTTACTCAGACGATGCTCTTCAGGCCAAGGTGGACGAAGAGAGGAGAGGCTACAGAGATATGCTTCTCGAACGCGGCAGAATCTTCGAAAAGACACTCAGGGACAACGGTGTAAAGAGCGTGCCGTTCACGGCCGGATTCTTCATAACCGTTCCGGCGGACGATCCTGCGGGAATATGCGCAAAGCTCGAAGAGCAGGATATATTCTGCCTGGCGCTTGCCAAGGGCATCAGAGTATCTGTTGCATCCATCTCAAAAGAGAAGTGCGTAAGATGTGCTGAAGCAATGGCAGCTCTTCTGAAGTAAAGGTCAAAAGGTATGGGACTGAGATTTTACAGGTAGAGGCGACTATATGTAAGGAGTAGTCGTTACTATAAAGCAAGTTAGAACCGTAGTTTAATAAGCTGAAACTGTAACGTTATATGGAAAGGAATTGAAAAGATGAAGAAATTATCACTTCCGGTTCAGATATTCATAGCTCTTGCTCTGGGTATCGTGGCGGGTCTGATCTTCCTGGCTATGGGCGAAGGCGGAGTTAACTTCGCAGTAGGTTACATTAAGCCGATAGGAACAATCTTCCTGAACCTGCTCAAATTCATCGTAGTACCAATCGTTCTTACATCAATCATCCAGGGTGTTATCTCACTCTCTGAT
Organism: uncultured Eubacteriales bacterium; assembly: GCA_900318105.1. Classification (GTDB taxonomy): domain Bacteria; phylum Bacillota; class Clostridia; order Peptostreptococcales; family Anaerovoracaceae; genus Crickella. Next base: position 591 of record ONJG01000019.1, on the reverse strand, counting down.
ATAAAAAAGGTAGGAACAATCGGTCTTACGACAGTAGTCTATTATTTCCTGACTACAGCATTCGCTATCACAATCGGACTTATATTTGCAAATCTGTTCAAAGGTACATACAAAGTCCTCCAGACATCGGGACTTGAGTATGAGGCAGCAGAGCCTACACCTTTCATGGACACAATCGTAAATATCTTCCCGTCCAACTTCTTCCAGCCGATGCTTGAGTCTACGATGCTCCAGGTAATCGTAATCGCACTCTTCCTCGGATTCGGAATCATGATTGCCGGCGAAAAGGGCAAACTGGTCGGAGAAATCATCGACAGCCTCTATGAGGTATTCATGGTAATCATGAGAGGAATCATCAAGATGACACCGATTGCCGTATTCTGCCTGATCACACCTGTGGTTGCAGAGAACGGTCCTGAGGTTCTCGGATCCCTCGCAATGGTACTCCTGACAGCATACATCTCATACTTCGTGCACGCCTTCCTTACATACGGCACGACTGTCAGTGTGCTTGGTAAGATGAATCCGGTTAAGTTCTTCAAGGGAGCTCTTCCGGGATTCCTGTTCGCATTCTCCAGCACATCCTCAATC
>ONJG01000048.1 GCA_900318105.1 uncultured Eubacteriales bacterium | reverse complement strand
TTGTAAATGAATTACCACATGCGCAAGTTACTTTACATTCCTTATACTCAGGATGGATTCCTTCCTTCATGTTGGTACCTCTTTCTAATAAAAATAAAAATGAAACGTTTCCGCCGCCGCGGTTGGCAAACTTCTGCTGTCCTGTAAAGAACGGGTGGAGGTTTGGATGAATTCCTTCCTTCTCAAACTGCTCTTTACACGCCGCGGTTGGCAAACTTCTGCTGTCCTGTAAAGAACGGGTGGAAGTTTACTTCTGCGACAGCTTGCATAGTATATCACTCGGAGTCCCTGATTTCAAGGCTTTTTTCTGCCGACTTTGAAAATGATTATATCCAGTATCACCAGATATAAAGCCGCCAGTCCGAGAGTGGCAAAGCACATGGCGTTGCTCCTGGTCGCAAGTCCGACGAGTACGAGCACCGGCGCTCCGAGCAGTATGCCAAAGCTCGATCCTACCACGAGATTTCCCGCAGCAGGCGTCTCGAGCTCGGGATCTATCTCCCGCAGCAGCAGCACGCCCGAGCTTATCGTGCCCGTCATCATTCCGTACATGGATATCAGACCCTCATAGTAGTAGTCCGGATATACCGCCTTGCACACCCACTTGAGGTGAAACCACGTCACTACCGTGCCTGCCGCAACCAGCAGTATAAACGGTAGCACAAGTCCCCGTATGTCTTCCACATTGATGCTGGCGATTCCCGCAACTATCATGATGTCAAAGAAAGCGCCCGAGAGCCTGTTGAGCAGGTAGTTGTCCTGGTACGGCCTTCTGGCTCCTTTGTCCCTCATCTTTTCAAGAAGGACCCTGAGCAGTATGGCAAGAGCCGAACCGATAATGAAGTTGAAACCCCAGAGCAGTGTGTTGACCGTGCCCGCAAGGCCTTCGCTGACTGCCGCTATGCCGGATGTCAGTCCCTTGGTCACCGCGTAGGTAAATACATATACCACCACTATCATGGCGAGCTGCACGCTGAGCTTGTCCACCGATTCTGATACATCGCTTGATGATTGTTCTTCGATGTGATCTGCTCCGAGCTTGATTTTTTCTCTTTCTTCCTTGTCTTTTATCAGTCCCTGTCCCTTCAGCACATTCAGGATGATGACTCCTACCACGCAGGCCACGATATATCCCGCGGCTGCTATGGCCAGGCCAAAGCTGTGTCCGCCCTCAAATCCGAGAGCCTGATAGCTCGATCCCACGTTATTGGCCTGTCCGGGTCCCTGTCCGAAGCCCATCGGAAGCAATAGCCCGGCGGCTCTGAACATGTCCGGCATCACCGTAAGCGCGAGCCCGATTGTGATGATGAGGCCTGTCACGCCCTGTATCATATATGAACTTACAATGACGGCTCCCGAGCGGAATCCTACCTTGCGCTCATCACCGTCCCTTCTTTCTGCCGGCGTCCTCAGGCTCATTGCGATAAAGCCGAGAGCTATTCCGTGATAGGTCAGCCCCTCCATGAAGTCCTGATTGATGGTCGCTATGCCGATCTCCTTGGCCAGGAGCAGCACAAAGCCCCCGAGCACCGCGACCGGTATCATGCTCTTTCTGATAAAAGCGATGTTTCTCCTCATAAAGTTCGCGAGGAGTATTACGATTGCGATATATCCGAGCTGGATTATCGCATTCCATAATGCATGATTTGCTGCTGAAAAATCCAATTCCCTGTCCTTCCTTTTCTTTCTATCCTTGATTTAAGATCCTGTATGCAATCAGGTATTTTCTGAGATTGGCCGAATCCGACCTGATCTCGTAGTAGTCCTTTCCATTGCTGAACAGAAGTCTGTTCGCCTGCACCATGCTCATATTGGACAGCTCTTCCATCCTGAATTCTTTCGTCCCGGTTGCGAGCCGGAATGCATCGTCCGCATATTTTATTGAGAGCCTCCCGGATGCGAGCTCCTTGTCGCTGTGATCTTTGTAGATTCCGTAAATCGCTGCTCCTTCATCCGAGAACAATTCTCCGCCCTCAGTTTTGCAGCGCTCTGTCTCCGCCAGGATCGCCTCTTCATCCAGCCTCTCCCATTCGGCAAACGCAGGGACTTTATTCGGCGGTTCGAACAAACCCGTTTCCGTAAATCTCGCGGTAAATCCGCAGCTGCATCTTATCTCATCCCCCGCAGTACTGAGGTTTCCGAGCTTTCTGCATGCGGGGCACGAACACAGTGCCTTTTCGAGGCCTTCGGCCAGGCCTCCTTTGACGGGCACATAGCGGTTTGCTTTGTTCTGCTCCCCCTGCCACTTCCATATGTCGAAGTACAGGTCGCGGACGATTGCATCATCCACTTCCTCTGCCGACATATCCGCCAGCATCTCCGGAGTGTAGACATTGACCACTTTTCCGTGCACCCTGCCTCGCCTCAGATTTTTGGCCCATCTCGGTCTCAGGAGATATGAGCCTTCTATTCTGTATGTTATGAGGGCCGCCCCGCTTTTCTTTGCGAGTTTGCCCGTTCCCGGCTTTATCTCAAGAGGAGAGCCATCCCATGTCTGCTCTCCCTCCACGGCCAGATACACGGATTCACCGTAGCTCAGCCTCTCCATTATCTTTACAGCCGTGCGGCTCGATCCCGCACCCTTTTTATGCGGAATTATGCTCACGTATCTGTCCAGAAGCGCACCCCAGGGCTTCACCCTCAGAGTGTGCTCACTTGCAACATATCCGAGCGTTCTCTTCCAGAAAGCCGCAGACACGAATAGAAAATCATATACCGAAGCGTGATTTGATGCTATTATCGCAGGTCCCGGATCCTCGTCCGGTGCAAGCCCCTCATAGTCGAAGTCTGCGTTTCTCTTAATCCATGTCATAACAGGAAAAGTGACGGCTTTTTTGAATCTGCTGTGCCGTCTGCTTTCCCTGGTAAATACGTCCGATTTCTTTTCAGCTCTTCTTTCCATCTATGCAATGTCCCTCAGATTGAGGTCTTTGACCTTTCTGAACACGGCGCTGTTTATGATTGCCGCAAATATCGCTTCTATGGCAACCGCAATCACCCAGGCCAATGTATGGAAGGACTTGACGAACTCAAGATCCGGCTGCTGGATGATGCTGATGACCGGCGGCGTCAGTATCGCTCCGAGTACCACTCCGAGTATAAGCCCGGCAGTTGTTGTAAACACGGTTTCCTTCGTCAGATATCCTCTTGCCTGTTTTACACTGAAGCCGTTGATTCTCATCACAGACAGCTCTGTCTTCCTGCGGTTCAGGAAGATATTTGCAAGGTTTGTAAGTATCATAAACGAAATCAGTATGGCTATTCCGGTTATGATAATCACGATTATGTCATACAGCATGCTGACCGATTCGAATTTGGTCTTGAATTCATCCTTTTCGGTAAAGCTGATCTCATCGGTGACCGCAAGGAGCTTGCTCTGCAGTTCCTTCTTATCGCTTCCGTTCAGTCTGATGTAATAGCTGTTCGTCTCATTTTGTTCCCCGAAGATGGACTTATAAGCCGCAGGTGATGCCACCACGGTTCTTCCCACGTAGTTTGTGAATAAGCCCTTAATCTCGGCTTTATTCTCCTTCAGGGCGGAATCGAGTATTGGAATTGTATCTCCTACGTTCATTTTATAGCTTTCGTTCATCCGCTTCTGAATCAGGACTCCGTCCTCCGGAATGCTGAGTTCCTCTCCGGTGTCCGGATCAGCAACTGCATAAAACTCTCCCAGTTTCCCGGGGTCTGCACAAATCAGCTGAAGACCGTCTATCCTTCCGTCCCATCTGTACAGCATGGTCTTGGTGGTTGCAGGCAGATATTCCGTATCATTCTCAGCAAGCACCGCGGCAAGTTTTTCGGATTCCTCGTCGCTGACACTGTCGTTCATGGTCAGCCTGAAGTCGTATTTGTTCACTTCGTTTATCTGCTTTTCGCTCATTCCGTCATAGGCAAACTTCATGGAAAATCCCATGCCTATGAGCATGCAGCTGAACGCGATTATGGCAACGGTGACTATGACTCTCGCCTTGTCCTCTAACATATTTCGTATGATGAGTCTTGAGTAGAGCGAACCTTTTGTCGATGCCTCCGCTTTCTTTCTCGTCTTCTTTTTATCTCTGCCGGCCGTGCCGCCCTTCATCAGTACGGATGCGGGGCTCCTGAGTATATCCATGCAGGCCACGACAGTTGCGGCGACAGCCACCGCCGTGATGAGAAGCGACGCAGCTGCTGTTATGCCCGGAGTGAATATGGTGCGGCCCGCACCTGCCTGGTACATCGCTGCCTCGGCATACTTCTTTTGAACTATCGTGGATAAAATGCATGCACCGCCTGATGCCAGCAGACTTCCTACCAGCGCCGCCGCTATTCCGAACATGAGGTATTTGCCCAGCACCTCAGTTCTGAAGAAGCCGAAAGCCTTTACTGTTCCGACCAGTTTTTTCTGTTCTTCAATTATGATTATCAGCGTCGACAGGCATACTATGGCTGTTACTATCATGAAGAGTATGCCAAAGACATTACCCGCGCTCCTGATAGCTGTCAGATTGGACCTGGAATCGACATAGCCGGCATTGGCTCTCCTGTCGAGGGTGATCCATCTGCACGGCTCCATCGCCTCGACTTTGTCCCTTGCTTCCTGGAGTTTTTTCTCAGCCTCCTCGCGGTTTTCCGCGAGCAGCAGTTTGGCCTCCTCGAGCTGAGCCTCATATTTGGCTTTCTCCGCATAATATGTGGACCAGCCTGCATTTATCTGAGCCTGATACCTTCTCTCTTCATCCGCGAGCCTCTTCTCGGCATCAGCTATCTCTTTTTCCTTGTCGGCGATCTGCTTCCTGTAGCTTTCTCTGTTGGCCTCGTACTCCTTTATCTTTTCCTCATAGCCTTGGTACTGCTTCAGGCTGGCCTTCAGTCCGTCCAACCATTCCTTCACGCTTTTTATGAACGTTTCTGCATCACCGCTGTCAATGGCATTGGCCATATCAATCAAAGCCTGCAAGTTGTATGCCCTGATTTTCTTAATTCTTTCTACAGCCTTAGCCTTGCCGCCGGAAAGCTCATCGATTATCTCTGCCGCTTTCATGACATCTTCTCTTTTGAAGAAATCATGTGTTTTTCTGATGCCATCTTCATTCTCCACTATAAGATTGGCTATCTTCTTTACTTGTTCTTTATATTCCTTGGAATCCTTGCCAAACAGTTTGGCTATCTTTTCTAGATCCGCAATTGCGTCTTCAAAACCCTTAAGTCTCTCCACCTGCGCCTTTATTTCTTCTTCATAATACTTCTTTGCCGAAGCAACCCGCTCTTTTATCTCCGGCAGATACTTTTCGATTTTATTAAAGGCATCTTCCGCCTGTTTCAGCTTTTTCTTTCCGTCGTTTATCTGTTTTCTGTAGCTTGCAACGGTTCTGGCCAGAGTGTTCTCGGCATTGTTGAGTTTGTCCCTGCCCTCTGCGAGTCTGCTGTCCAGCTCTGCCTGTCCGTTATCTATCTCCTGCTGAGCTTCATCCAGCTGAGCGAGAGCCTTATTCCATTCCTTATCGATCTCGGCGTTGGCATCATCCTTCATTTCTTTGGTTCTGTCTGCTCCGAGCTCGTCTTCGAGTTCCTCGAGGGCTTTCTTGGTGTCTGCATTCTCCTCGAAATACTCATCGGAAAACATGCCGACCTTTTCAGGGGTCTCCGTCTTGATAAAAGCTCTCGTATAGAGTCCGTCGGTTGCCTCTTTGTTGAACGCCGCAAGCGGCAGCACAACGGTGCCTACCGATTTTCTTCTCATATAATCCGGATGATGCATCAGACCCGTGATGGTGAATTCCTTTTCGTAGAGAGGCTGCTTGTCACCCAGTGCATCGAGTCCCGTCAGGGATATCCTGACTTTGTCTCCGACTTTAAGCCCTTCAATTCCCGCAAAGTCCTCTCCTAACATGCATTCGGATTTTGTCGTCGGCGCATTGCCCTCAACGAGCTCCGGCACGCTGATATCGCTGCTCCTTGATATTACGGTCACATTTCTCTTCTCATCTCCGAAAGAGATGGTTCCGTCAGCCTGTATTACGCCCTCGACATCCATCACGCCTTCGACGCTCCGTATTTTTTCCAGGCTTGATTCCGAAACACCAAGAGAGGACAGCATCTCAAAATCCTTGAAATTGCGGTCTTTATAATAGTCGGTAAAACTTTCCTCAAGTCCCGCGCCCATGTATCTTGTCGTAAAAAGAGCCCCGAGTCCGAGCGCAACAACAAGGCAAAGTGACAGGAATGACACTTTGCGCTTTCCGATATTCCTCATTGCGTCCTTAAACTGGGTTTTCTTCATTATTTTCTACGTAATCCAGAATCTGCTGTTTTACCAGACGAGATCCGCTGCACTCAGCGGATGCAGATTGACCCTGATGCTGGATATTTTTCCATCTCTGAGCTTGACGACTCTGTTAGCCATCTTTGCGATCTCTGGGTTGTGAGTAACCATCAGAACCGTGGTGTTGCGCTTCTTGACGATGTCCTCGATCACGCTGAGAACTTTGATTGAAGTGTCGTAGTCGAGTGCGGCCGTCGGTTCGTCTGCCAGTATGATCTTCGGATTCTTGACCAGGGCTCTTGCGATGGAGACCCTCTGCATCTGTCCGCCCGAGAGTGCAGACGGCATGCTGTTCGCCTTGTCTCCGAGCCCGACCATCTCAAGGGCCTCTCTGGAATCCATCGGATTGTCTGCAATCTCCCCGATAAACTCTATATTCTCGTACGCCGAGAGGTTCGGCATCAGGTTGTATGCCTGGAATATGAATCCGATGTATTCTCTTCTGTATTCCGTAAGCTCATCCTCTGTCGGTCTGGACATGTCTTTGCCCTCCACGATGAGCGAGCCTTCTGTCATCATGTCCATTCCGCCGATGATGTTAAGCAGCGTACTCTTGCCGCAGCCGGATTC
>ONJG01000082.1 GCA_900318105.1 uncultured Eubacteriales bacterium | reverse complement strand
TGACTACGCCTTTTTCCTTATCCACCTTGCGGTATGGTGTCTCGATGAAGCCATACTCGTTGATGATTCCGTATGTCGTCAGAGATCCTATAAGACCGATGTTGGGACCTTCAGGTGTCTCGATCGGGCACATACGGCCGTAGTGCGAGTAATGTACGTCACGGACTTCCATGCCGGCTCTTTCTCTCGAAAGACCTCCCGGTCCGAGAGCGGAGAGTCTTCTCTTGTGAGTGAGCTCTGCCAGCGGGTTGTTCTGGTCCATGAACTGCGAGAGCTGGGATGATCCGAAGAACTCTTTGATGGCCGCGGTAACAGGTCTGATGTTGATCAGCTGCTGCGGAGTGGAGTTCTCTGTGGTCATTCTCTCTCTGATGGTCTTTTCCATCCTGGCAAATCCGATTCTGCACTGATTCTGCAGCAGTTCTCCGACTGTCTTGAGCCTTCTGTTGGACAGATGGTCGATGTCGTCGGTATCACCGATGCCGCTCGGCAGGTTGATCAGATAGCTGATGGATGCGATGATGTCATCAAGGATAACGTGCTTGGGGCTGAGCTCCTTGCGGCGTGCCTGAAGCTCACTCTTGAGCTTTTCCTTATCCTTTCCTGCTTCCTCGATAATCTCCATGAGCACCGGATAATAAACCTTTTCCGAAAGTTTGAACGGTGCGAGGTCGATATCAAGATATTTCGAAGGATCTACGAAGTTGTTTCCGATTACCTTGGTAACCTTTTCTTCCTCATCCTCGATCTTGCTGTGTACGAGAACGGACTTAACTCCGGCATCCTCGATTACCATGGCGAGCTCCCTGGAGATCTCCCCGCCGTTTTCGACGAGAATCTCGCCGGTTGCAGGATCGATTACGTCCTCTGCCGCAACGGTATCCACGAGTCTGTCGTGAAGTCCGAGTTTTCTGTTGTATTTGAATCTGCCTACCTTGGCCAGGTCGTAACGTCTCTCGTCAAAGAGAAGTGCCATAAGCATGGATCTGGCGTTCTCAACTGTAGGCGGCTCTCCCGGTCTGAGCCTTCTGTAGAGCTCTCTCAGGCCTTCTGCGCTGTTTTTGGTGGTATCCTTTTCGAGCGTTCTGAGAAGTCTTTCGTCTTCGCCGAAGAGCTCGAGGATATCCTCATTGCTTGAGAGCTGCAGGAGCTCGGGATCTATGATTCCGAGTGCCCTGAGGAACGAGGTCAGCGGCTGTTTACGGGTTCTGTCAACTCTTACGTACAGAATCTCCTGGGAGTCTGTCTCGTACTCGAGCCATGCTCCTCTGTTAGGAATTACCTGAGAGCTGAAGAGTTTCTTTCCGGCCTTGTCTGTCATGACGTCATAATAAGGTCCCGGTGAACGAACCATCTGGGTAACGATGGCTCTTTCAGCGCCGTTGTACACGAAAGTACCCTTTTCCGTCATAAGCGGGAAGTCTCCCATGAAGACATCCTGCTCTTTGATCTCGCCTGTCTCTCTGTTGATAAGTCTGACCTTGACAGTCAGCGATGTGGCATATGTCGCATCTCTTTCCTTGCACTCCTCCTGGTCATATTTCGGAGTATCGGAAAAGCTGTAGTCCGCGAACTCCATGCTGAGTGTGTTGGTGGTGTCGCGGATAGGAGATACGTCTTCGAGGACCTCACCGAGTCCCTCATCCATAAACCACTTGTATGACTTCGTCTGGACATCGATGAGGTTAGGCATTTCGCAGACCTCATGGATTTTGGCGAACGACATACGTTCTTTCTTTCCAACTTTGACTGGTTGTGGCATGTTTATGCTCCTTTGTTTCTGAAAAAGTACAAAATTTCTTCTAATTTTTTGCATTTCCGGGGCTTTTTTGACTGCCCCGAAACGCACGAAATGCGCCTCGAAAGCCGGGGCTCATTTTATTGCGTGGTTCGGACCAATATCGCATAGTCCAATTTGTAATGTTTTTCTTGCGTCATGATATCGCTCAGCCTGCATGCGGCTTTCAGCGACAATATGCTGCCGCAAGATATTATTTCAGAACTGTGTAAACATTCCGAAAAGTTCCGGG
>ONJG01000050.1 GCA_900318105.1 uncultured Eubacteriales bacterium | reverse complement strand
TGCATACACCCTGCAGGAGATCCTGACAGTCAAGTCCGACGATATCATCGGACGTACCAAGACATACGAGTCGATCATCAACGGTGTCAATATCGCAGAGCCGGGAATCCCTGAGTCATTCAAGGTTCTCATCAAAGAGCTTCAGTCTCTGGCCCTCGATATCCGCACCAAGGCGAGCGACGACAGCGAGATCAAGATCAGAGAGACATCCGAGTACGACGGTGCACTTACCTTCGACAGGATGATCAACGAAAACGACAGAAGAGTAGAGCGCGAAAAGAGAGAGATGGAAGAGGATGCCGAAGCCTTAGAGGCAGCTGCTGAGATCAATGCAGCAGAAGCGGCAGACGAGCCTGAACTCAATATCGACGCACTTTCGGATCTCGTAGAGAGCATGGCACAGGCAGCAGCAACGGAAGAAGCTGCAGAGCCTGACATGGATTTAACCGATGCAGTAGAGATGGACAGCCTCGAGGCACTTGCCGAAGCAGAAGCCGAAGCCGAAGAGACGTCCGAAGATGAAGAGTAAGAAAGGGAGGAAATATCATGGCAGACAACAATCAAGATCTCAGAAATATTGAGTCCCTGCAGATTAAACTCGCATCTACGGAGGAAATGCTCAATTGGTCTCACGGCGAAGTAACAAAGCCCGAGACTATCAACTACAGATCGCTCAAGCCTGAGTTCGACGGTCTTTTCTGCGAAAGGATTTTCGGACCGACCAAGGACTGGGTTTGTGGCTGCGGTAAATACAACAAGATCCGCTACAAGGGACTTATCTGCCCTTACTGCGGAGTTGAAGTCACAAAAGCCAAGGTCAGAAGAGAGAGAATGGGACACATTCAGCTCGTTTCTCCTGTTTCACACATCTGGTACTTCAAGGGCATCCCTTCGAGAATCGGTCTCGTGCTCGACATGACACCGAAGGAACTCGAAAAGGTTCTCTACTTTGCATCATATGTGGTAACAGATCCGGGAGACACACCGCTTCAGTACAAGCAGATCCTCGAAGAGGAAGAGTATAACGAAGCCCGTGAGATCTACGGCAAAAATTTCGAAGCAGGCATGGGAGCAGAGTCAATCAAAAAGCTCCTCGAGGACATCGACATCGATGAGATGGCAGAGGACCTGAGAGAGCAGCTCAAGAAGACTTCCGGACAGAAAAAGATCAGACTGGTCAAGATCCTCGAGGTAATCGAGGCGTTCAAGCAGTCCGGAAACAAGCCTGAGTGGATGATTCTCGATGTAATCCCGGTTATTCCGCCTGAGCTCAGACCGATGGTTCAGCTCGACGGCGGAAGGTTTGCAACATCAGACCTCAACGACCTGTACAGAAGAGTTATCAATAGAAACAACAGACTTAAAAAACTCGGCGAACTCGGCGCTCCGGATATCATCATCCGTAACGAAAAGAGAATGCTGCAGGAGTCTGTGGACGCACTTATCGATAACGGCAGACGCGGCCGTGCGGTTCAGGGAGCGGGCGGACGTAAGCTCAAATCCCTGTCAGACATGCTCAAAGGTAAGCAGGGAAGGTTCAGACAGAACCTCCTCGGTAAGCGTGTTGACTTCTCGGGACGTTCCGTAATCGTAGTAGGTCCGGACCTTAAGTTCTATCAGTGCGGACTGCCAAAGACCATGGCACTCGAGCTCTTCAAGCCTTTCATCATGAGAGAGCTTACAGAAAGAGACCTCGCACAGAACACCAAGCAGGCCAGAATGATGGTCGAAAGAGCAGAGCCCGAAGTATGGGACGTGCTCGACTACATCATCAAGGATCACCCCGTGCTGCTCAACCGTGCCCCTACGCTGCACAGACTCGGTATCCAGGCATTTGAGCCGGTACTGGTAGAGGGCAAAGCCATCAAACTGCATCCGCTCGTTTGTACAGCGTTCAACGCCGACTTCGACGGAGACCAGATGGCTGTACACGTACCTCTTTCGGTAGAGGCACAGGCAGAGGCCAGGTTCCTCATGCTCTCGGTCAACAACATCCTCGCACCTAAGGATGGTTCGCCGATCACAGTTCCTACACAGGACATGATTCTCGGTTCGTACTATCTGACATACGAAGGCAGCGAAGAGCGTGACCGCGATGCCGAAAAGGGCGATGGCAAATGCTTCGCAGACTATGATGAAATGATCATGGCATACAATGCCGGAGTTGTGGGCATCCACGCCAAGGTCAAGGTAAGACGCTATGCATACGAAGGAGATCCGGGTCAGATCGTTGAGTCCACAGTCGGAAGATTCATCTTCAACGAAGGACTCCCTCAGGACCTCGGCTTCGTAGACAGAGAGAAAGATCCGTATTCACTCGAGGTCGACTTCCTTTGCGATAAGAAAGCACTCGGAAAGATCATCGCAGCATGCTTCAAGGCTCACGGCAATACCGAGACAGCCCTGATGCTCGACTACATCAAGGATACGGGCTATCACTACTCAACGGTAAGCGCCGTAACCATCAGTATCTCCGACATGGAGATTCCGAAGGCCAAGACGGACATCGTAGAGGCTGCAGAGCACGAAGTAGACACATACGAGGCTCTCTACAGACGCGGACTTATGTCCAACAAAGAGAGATATGAAAACATCATCAGCACATGGAGAAAGGCCACGGATGATACAGCGGATGCCCTGATGGACAATCTCGGCAAACTCAACAACCTGTACATCATGGCTAGGTCCGGAGCCAGAGGTAACAAATCCCAGATCAGCCAGATCGGCGGTATGAGAGGACTTATGGCCAACGCGACGGGACATACGGTAGAGATTCCTATCAAGTCCAACTTCCGTGAGGGACTCTCCATACTGGAGTACTTCATCTCCTCAAACGGTGCGCGTAAGGGACTTACGGATACGGCTCTTCGTACGGCCGACTCCGGTTACCTGACAAGAAGACTCGTGGATATTTCGCACAGCATCATCATCAACGAAGAAGACTGCGGAACCACAGAGGGCATCGAAATCAGCGCGTTCAGAGACGGCAAAGAAGAAATCGAAAAGCTCAGCCTCAGAATCGCCGGCAGATTTGCAAGCAAGGACGTTGTGGATCCTGAAACAGGCGAAGTCCTCGTTGCGGCTAACGAGTACATCACCGACGACCTGGCAGAGGAGATCGAAGCCCGCGGCATCGAGACCGTGACCATCAGATCGGCAATGACATGCCGTGCTGCCAGCGGACTCTGTGCCAAGTGCTACGGAAAGAACATGGCTACGGGCAGACTCGTGCTTCCGGGCGAAGCTGTAGGTATCATCGCAGCCCAGTCCATCGGTGAGCCGGGTACACAGCTTACGATGAGAACCTTCCATACAGGAGGAGTTGCGGGATCGGATATCACGCAGGGTCTTCCGAGAGTAGAGGAGCTCTTCGAGGCACGTAAGCCTAAGGGACTTGCCGAGATCTGCGAAGGAGACGGCGTAGTCGAATCCATCGAGCCTACCGAGAACAACATGACAGAAGTTGTTGTCAAAGAGGAAGGCGGAGACAGAAGCTATCTCATTCCGTTCGGAGCAAGGCTCAATGTCGAAGTCGGTCAGGAAGTTTCGGCCGGCGGACAGATTACAAAAGGACCTCTCGATCCTCACGACATCATGAGGCTCAAGGGAGTTCAGGGAGTATACGAATACCTCATCCGCGAGGTGCAGAGAGTATACAAAAACCAGGGTGTAGACATCAATGACAAGCACATTGAGATCATCGTAAGCCAGATGCTCTCGAAGTACAAAGTCGAGAAGTCCGGAGACACATCGCTGCTTCCGGGCGGACAGTACTCAAGAAGAGACATCGAGGCTGCAAACGAAGCCGCAGAGGCCGAAGGCGGAGAAACTGCCACAGCAAGCAGACAGCTCCTCGGTATCACCAAGGCAGCTCTGGCTACATCCTCGTTCCTCTCGGCAGCGTCCTTCCAGGAGACCACGAGAGTTCTTACGGATGCGTCCATCAAGGGCAAGACCGACAGGCTCGAAGGACTCAAGGAAAACGTCATGATAGGAAAGCTCATCCCGGCAGGTACGGGTATGAAGAGATATTCCGGAATCGAAGTCGACTACGGTGACTTCGAAGAATATGTAAACGGCAAAGCCGAGCAGGAGGAAGACGAAGAAGGTTCCATCGAGAACATCGTTTCCCCTGACAACGTTGATATCCCCGATGAGGAGATCAAGGTTTACGGCGAAGTCGCAATCGTGGAGTAAAGTCCGCAAAATACTCGCAAAGTGTTGACTATTCAGCACTTTGCGAGTAAAATTATGGGGTTCGACGCCTGATGGCGATTCGGATAAAAATTTTGAAAGAAAGGAGAACAGAATGCCTACAATTAACCAATTAGTACGTCAGGGCAGACAGAGCTCGGTCAAGAAATCCACAGCTCCTGCGCTCGGAAAGAACATGAACACACTTCGCAAGGTTCTGACCGACGTAAACTCCCCTCAGAAGAGAGGCGTGTGCGTAGCTGTTAAGACCGTAACACCTAAGAAGCCGAATTCGGCTCTCAGAAAAGTTGCCAGAGTTCGTCTGACCAACGGAATGGAAGTTACAGCTTACATTCCGGGTATTGGACACAATCTGCAGGAGCACAGCGTAGTGCTGGTCAGAGGCGGCAGAGTCAAGGACCTTCCGGGTGTGAGATATCACATCGTAAGAGGTACACTTGATGCATCCGGCGTTGCAGAGCGTGGACAGGGTCGTTCCAAATACGGAGCAAAGAGACCTAAGAAGTAAGCATTTCTCATATCATACGGCGTTGCCGCAATGAAGAAATGCTTGACCTCTGTCGGCAAGCTCCGACGGTAGAAGCAGTTCTTACATCATACGGCGTTGCCGTAATGAAGAAATGCTTAATCTCCGGGGGCTGAGCCCCTCCGATAAAATGTCTTTTGATATCGGACAAGGAGAAAATGAAGCTAACACACAATGTACGAAGGCATTCTTTATTCTTTAAAGATAGAGAGCGCCACGGGAGCAGAATCGCGAGTAAGGCGTCGCTCAGACGTTCCGAAGAAGTTCACGATACTGCTAACGAGTACCGACCTGAATTTACAAGGAGGGAAGAGAAGTGCCAAGAAAAGGTAACACACCCAAGAGAGAGGTTCTTCCTG
>ONJG01000051.1 GCA_900318105.1 uncultured Eubacteriales bacterium | reverse complement strand
TAACATCGTTAGCACCGTAGCAGTTTACCTTTGCACGCAGACCCTCGGAGTAAGCCTTGCGGAATACTTCCTTGACCTCGCCTGTGTGATAATCCATCTCTGTCTCAACATAAGTAAAGCCGTTGATACGAGCGATGATCTGAGCTGCGTCCTTGCCAAGACCGTTAAGGATAACTCTCAGAGGCTTCTGTCTTACCTTGTTTGCCTTCTCAGCGATACCGATAGCACCCTCAGCAGCAGCGAAAGACTCGTGGCCTGCCAGGAATGCGAAGCACTCGGTGTCCTCCTCAAGCAGCATCTTGCCCAGATTTCCGTGGCCAAGACCGACCTTTCTCTGGTCAGCAACAGAACCGGGGATGCAGAATGCCTGGAGTCCCTCTCCGATAGCAGCAGCTGCCTCGGAAGCCTTTGTGCAGCCCTTCTTGATAGCGATAGCGCAGCCTACAGTGTAAGCCCACTTTGCGTTCTCGAAGCAGATAGGCTGGATGCTCTCAACGAGCTTGTAAATGTCAAGACCCTTCGCCTTGCATACATCAGCACACTCCTCGATAGAGTTGATGCCGTATTCCTTTATAACAGCAAGGATCTGTTTTTCTCTTCTCTCGTAAGATTCAAATGTAATCATGCCTCTTTCCTCCCTGTATTACTCTTCTCTCGGATCGATAAGTTTTGCTGCATCATCCACGCGTCCGTACTGACCGGATGCCTTCTCCACTGCTGTGGCAGCATCGTCACCTGCCTTGAGGAAGTCCATCATCTTTCCGAAGTTGAGGTACTTGTATCCGATGATTTCATTATCCTCATCAAGGGCAAGCTGCGTGATATATCCTTCCGTAAGGTCGAGATATCTCGGTCCCTTTTCGAGGGTGCCGTATGTCGTGCCGACCATGGATCTTGTGCCTTTGCCGAGGTCTTCGAGGCCCGCTCCGATCTGAAGTCCGCCCTCGGAGAATGCGCTCTGCGAACGTCCGTAAACGATCTGAAGGAATATCTCCCTCATCGCTGTATTTATGGCATCGCATACGAGGTCTGTGTTCAGAGCTTCAAGCACCGTAAGGCCCGGTAGAATCTCGGATGCCATAGCTGCCGAATGTGTCATGCCCGAGCAGCCGATGGTCTCAACAAGAGCTTCCTGAATGATGCCGTCCTTTACATTGAGTGACAGTTTGCATGCTCCCTGCTGAGGTGCACACCAGCCCACGCCGTGTGTATATCCGGAAATATCGGATATCTGCTTGGGCTGAACCCATTTGCCCTCTTCGGGAATCGGTGCGGAGCCATGATGTACTCCCTGGTGAACCGGGCACATGCCTTTCACTTCTGCCGAATAAATCATATTAAATCCCTCCTGATATTCAGTGATTTTTTAATCCGTACTTGTTAATTGTATAGCATACAAAGAAATACAACAAGTGATTATATGATAATGCTATACCTCAAAATCGCATGCCACCGAGCCGCTTCTGACCTCGTGCATGCGTTTTCTTACCGGCTGGTGCACCGGATGTGTCTGATATGCTTCAAATGCCTCTCTGTTTTCAAACAGCGTAACAAGAGCCAGGTCGTATGACCTTTCGCTGTGGAGTATGTCTGCGCCTGCTTCCAGATCGAGCATTCCTTCAATCTTTCCCTTCATGCCGTAGAAGTTCTCCACGAGCTGGGGAATTTCATCCTTGTACTCATCTTTTATTTTGAACATTACAACGTGTCTTATCATGGTATAAACCATCCTTTCCCTTTTTCGTTTAGGTTTTCAACCATTGTAACATTCTTTGCAGACTTATCATACAGCCGGGATTAAATTATGAAAGAATTCTGCCCTCCGCCATTCTGTTTTCAAGCCTCATTATCTGTTTGTCCAGCGCAAGTTTCATCCTGTTGATGTCTCCGTTCTCCGATGCCTGCCTGAAACGGTCGGCAGCTTCTTTTTCCTCCGCTATGCGCTTGTTTAGTATCCGGTCCGCAAAGAGCACCAGCTTATAGCGAAAGCTCAGCATCTTAATGTCCGGATAGTACATCAGTCTGACGTCGGCATCAGACACATTATTGTCTTTGAGATAGATGAGCTCGGGCTCTATCAGGTAGGTCTCAGGCCTGATGAGGTGCTCTTTGTTACGCTCGCTCAATGTAATAAGAGACCTGATCAGTATCAGTTTTTCGTAAAGGCTCATTTCCCTGTAATCCAGCCTCTTGTATGCGCCGGGTTTATAGCTGAATTTATAACATTCCTGCTCTCTTATCATGCTCATGCGCATAAAGCCCGGGCAGTAATTCCGGGTGAGTATTTCTTCCACATAAGCAGGGAGCCTGTGCCCCGTAAGTTCCTGTCTGATTCTTTCCATCATATGCCCTCCTTTTATCCGCCGCAGGTGCTGCATGCGCCGTATCCGCGGTCCATGGCAACCTGCCTCTCTATCTCTATGTAATTTCTCTGAAGCGACGGGCAGCCTCCGAGGTGGTAGTCCTCACCGGCGGCAGGGAAATAATAAACCCTGCTGCCACCCGCCGCCTTGCCGCTCTTGCAGAGCGGGCAGGACTTGTACTTCCTCTTCATGTCCTGCGTGAGGACTCCCGATGTCGAGGCTGCCGTAAGATGTCTGCATCCTGCGCTGTGATACTTCTCTCCTCTTTTGGGAAATATATAAACCGCATCTCCAAGAGATCCGAACTCGTCCGCCCCCATCGCATCATATCCCCTGAACCTGCCCACATATGCCCTTGTTACAAGCGAAATCTCATGCTCGGCTTCGGACATAAGTCCGATGGGATTTGTCTGCTTCATTTTAAGGAGCATGCTCACCGCCATCAGCTCATCTATGTCCCACCTGGTCACCCTGTATCCGTAGTCCGTGATGTGGACTGATTTGACCAGCGAATGCTCCTTTTCTATTTCCTTTTTTATGCGAAATGGCGTGCCTATTGAGGTATCTGCGATTATCGCCTCGCACGCGCCCTTTCTCATCTCGTTTGCTATTATGAAATTGCTGTTTTCTATGCATGCATACATGAGTATTATCGATGACATGCAAATAACAGCAATCAGCATTATCGGAAGCGTTATCGCAGCCTCCACGAGATAACTGCCCTTCTTTCCGAACCTCTTAATTCTCTTAATTGTAGCTGTCCTCAAATTCATAAGTTCTTCTGTTGGCCTCAAGTGTAAATCTCGTGCCCACGTAATATTCCATCATATTAAAGTCCCTGTAGTACCTGTATTTCATATTTATCTGCACTAAGTCCATTATTCTGAGCAGCCTGACTCTCTCATCCATGGCAAGTATCATGATCATGAGATGATCGTCATAACTCAGGCCGTCCTTTATATCCTTAATTTTGTCTGCGATTCCGTTCAGCTTATCTAGTTCTCCTCTCTTTTCATCCAGGAGAGCTTTTGATTCATCGTCCAGTTTATCCTTAACCTCGTCACCGTCCAGGACGCCGCCGAGCCCCGTCTGCCATTCATCCGCGCCCTTCAGTATCGGCACCCTGCCTCCGTCCAGCAGTGTCTTCATATCTTCCCTTGTCTCAAGAAGTGCCCATGCCTCAGCGATGATCAGCTGTGTGGCGAGCCCGAGCGGACCCGGCGTTATGCTTTCTGCCACGCTTATGATGAGCTTTACCTTATTCGGGTCTTTATATATCGATACGAGGTTAAGCGCATTTCTCATGAGAAATATGGTCCTTTTGACCGATTTCAGGTTTTCGCTGTCATCCGGACTTCCTTTTATCACATACTCCCACTCATTCCTAAAATATGAATCTTTGTCGCTTGCATAAGTCACTGCATTGTCAAAGTGTTTACCTATAAACAAAACTTCCGAGCCGGCACTGGCAACAGCATTTTTTATGCCGTCGCTGCTTCCGATGGATTTTGCTCTTTCTGCGAGTGAGTCAGGGCTGTATGAGCTTTTGATACCTCCCGATGGCAACGTATCCAGCACCACCTTGTTTCGTATGACCCGGCCTGTTTCCGAACCTGATGATTCCTCATCTCCTATGTCATCAAGTCCCAGCTTTTCGGTCCTCTCTCTCCTTCCTCTTCCATTAGCGATATCCCCTATAACTTTGGCTGTGAGGGATTTTTTGAGTGCGTCCGAGAAATTGTCCGGATCCCCGAGTTCATAGCCTGTAAGGTCCGCATTTGCCCCTCCCATGTCAATCCCGAGCCTGTCCGCCATGGAGTAGTCCATGTAATATTCGACCTTGTCAGTAACTTCCCAGTCATTGCCGAAATAAGCCATCAGACCGTAGTCCTCCAGAAGAGGCTGGTCATACTCCGACAGAATGGCCTTTGTCCATACCCTGCCGAAAGCCTCGCACTCGCTTTTGACTGCAAGCTCCCTGCAGATTGAGATTGCCCCTGCGATGCTGAGGCCGAAAGCAACAAAAATCATAGCCGTCAGCACCGCCGATGAGCCTCTTTTATTAAGTGTCTTATATCTATTTAAATACTTCACTTGCCCGCACCATTAAGTCTTCGTTGAGCATGTATGCCTTGGTGTTTATTTTCTTGCTTGCATCAAAGAGCAGCACCCCACCGCGAAGCAGCTTTACCTCGCGCGTATTCCTGTACACCTGCATACCCGTGCCGCTGTAATCATCCCATCTCTCAAGAGCCTCCATATGTTCCGAAAGGCTCGTATTCAGTATCTCGAGATAAAAGGTAAACGCCCTTACCAGGAGCATAGCCGTGAGAATAATAAGAGGAAGCGAGATGGCTGCCTCCACCATCTCTGCTCCTCTCTTGTTTTTAAGAGCCTGTTTTAAAGATATTAGATTGAATCCTTTTACTCTCATGGCTGACCTTTTAGAAGTTTGCTGCGTTCAGAGCATTGAATATTTTATTTACAAAATCCACGACCGATCCTTTAAAGATGATGCCGGCTGCCACGGCTATAGCCACCAATATTGCAACCTGCACCATCTCCATACCCTTTTTGTTTCCAATGCCCATGGATATGCGTCTGATAAATCTCTTCATGGCTTCCTCCTTCCCGCACCTACATGCTCAGCATTGCAGGCGCCATAGTAATCACTATCAGGAGAATCAGCAATATACCGAGCGGATATGCCATCTTCGTATCTATCATCTTCCCGCTCTCTCTGGCCACCGTCTTCCTCTCATCCCAGAGATATCTGCTCTCCCTGCTCAGGCTCTCTATAACATCGCTTCCCCTCTTTTCATTTTCCGTGAGAATCGTTGCTATCCTTATCATTTCCTTTACATCATTCCTGACTGCAAATTCATTGATCATAGCCGCCGTGCTCGCCCTGCGCTCAGGGTTCTTTTTATAAAGCCCCGCTATCTCCCTTTCAAAATATCCGCCCGGTTTGTCGTCCCCGGCTGATGCCGCCCCGTAGCTTGCGCTTATGGTCCCGAATGCATCGCTTAATATCATGCCGGCATTCATCATAAGAAAGAGCTGGTTGCAAAATCTCGGAAGGCTCCTCATAATGGAAATCTTTTTCATATTTGCGGCTTCCTTTTCGCTGCCTCGTCCCAATCTGAGCACAAATACCAGCAAGCCTGTATAAATCAGCGGTATCAGGAAAAGAGCCGAGTAATCCTTTTTATTGAGATTTCTCCAGTCTATCTTCGTCCCATCCCTGAGGCTTGACGGAAGGCGTATTTTCCTTGCTCCAGTCTGCTCGAGCTCATTCAGCACGCTGCTGAGCGCCATGTCGATTTCATCCTCCCTGCTTTGCTCTCCGAGAAGCGCGTCCTTATTCTGCCCATTCCCTGCGGCCCTGAGAGTCAGGTTCACCTCCCGGACTATGGTTTCCTGTCCCTCCCTGATAATCACCTCAAAATCATATGACTCGCTTGTATCAACTGAATTTCTCTCTATTCCGACGGCAAGTCCCTTGTCGTCCGTCATTATGCGCCCCTTTTCCTCGGGTCCTTTTACAGCCACGGCGAGTATCAGAAGAGCGGTCCCGAATGTGATGATGTATATCCTGTTCATCATCTGCCTGTCTTCCCTTATCCTCGAGACCTCTTCATTAATCCTTTTCAGTACGTTGTTAAAAAGTTCCTTCATATTTCGATACCGGTTATCCTCTTTATCATTACAAACACACCAGCGGTTCCCGCTGCGCAGATGCTCATTATCACCCTGCCGGCAACTGTCTCATACATCGGAGCTATGTAGTCCGGCGCAAACAGATTGAGAAACAGCAGCACGAGCACCGGCATTATGAGAATCACAAACCCCTCGCTTTCTTTTCTCTTTACGAGTTCTTCTATCTCGTTTTCTATGCTCATCTTCTCCATGATCACCGAAGCGGCCCTGTTCAATGCGATTATCAGGCTGGCTCCGCTCGACTTGCATATCGCATATATCGTGACAAAGTCGCTCACATCCTCAAGTCCGCTTGCATCAGCCATTTCGCTGAGCACCGCAACATCGTTTTCTCTTCCCTTGTCCATGCGTTCATACGCCTTGCAAAGGTCAGACACGAGCACCGCGTCATCTCCGTGTATATTTGCAAGAGACGGTATGGACTCTCCTATCGCGTCCTTCATCGATCTTCCGGCGCCTATGGCCGTTGATGCCATAAAAAGGAAGTCCTTGAACTCCGCCAGGTATCTTTTCCTGCGTCTGCCCGCCAGATGCTCCTCTGTAAAAGCTTTTATTTTCGATGCGAATGGGATGATAAGCAGCGAAAACAATATATTTCTGTAGAGGAGCATCGAAAGCACTATGGCGGAGATTCCCATGCAGGCATAAACAACAATTTGCTCCTTTTTATTTAGTTCATAAGTCCTGAGATCGGTCATCATGCAAGAACTCCTCCAAACCCGGCCCTTATCAGGCGCTCCCTGTCCTTAAGAGATGCACCTGTCTTTTTTACATTTCCTTTTTCATCGGATTTATACAGGTAATTTATGATGTATGAGCTCCCGTCAAAACCGGCGAGCTCAGCCACTTCTTCGAGCCTCCGCCTGCCCCTGCTGTCCCGTCTCAGGTGCACGAAGATATCTATAGCATTTGCAATCTGATTTCTCACGGAATTTATCGACACCTGCGAATCCATCAGGTACATGGTCTCGAGCCTGTTAAGCATTCCTTTTATGGAATTGCCGTGGCCCGTCGACATGCTGCCGTCATGTCCTGTATTCATGGCCTGCACCATGTCTATCACCTCCCTGCCTCTTACCTCGCCGACTATTATTCGGTCCGGTCTCATCCTGAGGCTCGTCCTGATCAGCTGCTCCATGCTGACCTCACCCTTTCCGATAGAGTTTGCGCTCCTGCACTCGAGCTGGACCCTGTTTTCGATATGACTTATGACGAGCTCCGCAGAGTCTTCAATCGTGATAACCCTCTCGTTTTCTCCTATGGATGCCGAAAGAGCATTAAGGAATGTGGTCTTGCCCGAGGATGTGCCCCCGCTTATAAACATGTTGTAGCCGCTTCTGACCAGAGCCCTCAGATCTGAGGCGCACTCTTCGCTGATGCTTCCAAACTCGATGAGATCCGACATTTCTATCTCTTTTTCTCTGAATTTTCGTATGGTCAGTATCGGTCCGTTAAGAGCCACTGCCTTTAGCACTCCGTTAACCCTGTATCCCGAGGGCAGCCTGGCGTCCACTATGGGATGTGCTTCGTTGACCTCCCTGTGAACGTCTGAGGCAAACATCCTTATGGTCTCTTCGAGCTCGGCATCGGAAGTAAATGAGTCATCTATCCTCTCGAGCCTCTTGTTTCTCTCGACATAAATCCTCTCCGGCCCATTTACCATGATCTCATTTATGCTGCTGTCCTCAAGAAGAGCCGCAAGCACGCCGTACCTGCTGCTTACTCTCTGCACCATGCTCTCGACTATCAGTGTGAGTTCATCGGTCGATGCCGCATACGAGAGTTCTGATGAAAAAAACACGTCCTCGCATCTCTTTCTAAGCTCGCAGACGGAAGGATGCTCTTCGCACTCCGTTATCCACTTTCTTATACCCATCACCAGCTCTTCTATCTCCGCAGCATATTTTCTGACTGTTGCTGACTTTATATACTTATCTGACATCTCTTATTCCGTATATTTCCTTTACATATTCATCCATGGCAAATACTTCATCACTGCCCTCGTCCGGCTTTATAATCCTCAGCCGTTCTTGATCTTCCTCGTCCAGCAGGCCCGCCGGGTTGATTCTCCTTTTTCCTGTTTCGAAAAACAGCAGATTGTCCACCTTTTTCAGGACTCTGAGATTCTCCTCTCTGTAGCAGCCCGCGATGTCCAGAATGACAGTGTCGAAAATGTTGCTCATGTATAAAATCAGACTCTCAAGATCCTCTCCGCCAAGGTATGCAACGGGATTTCTCCCCTTCGGAAGCATCAGACGGCTTATCCCGTAGCTGTCCGTATAAGATATGCTGAGTGCATCGATATTACGACCGGATTTGACCATGTACATCAGCCTGGCAAATCTGTTGATATCCCTTCCGTAGTCAGCCGTGTCATCATTTATATATCCGAGAGGGAGAATCAGCACGCTGCCTCCCTGTGTGTATATGATCTGTGAAGCAAGAGCAGAACATCTGCAGCTGAAAGCATCCGAGTCCGAGCAGCAGGCTATCAGCCTGGAACTGGCTGTTTTGAAACTCTTCATGCCCTGCCATAGGGAGTGGACATCGGATAATTCTGCAAGCAGCCTGCTGACGCCGGTGTATTTGAAAACATGGTGAAGGTTACAGATTGAATGGTGATTGTCTCCGGTTACAAGAAAAACTGTACGGTCTTTGATTCTGACAGTAAGATCGTCTCCGAGTTCAGCAGGCTTTGCATCCGTAAGTATCAGGGCATCTTTTTCTATCGGCTCCGAATCCGATATCACATCCAGCAAAATATCGCTGTCATAATCGGATATACGTTCGGCCAGTGCCTTTCTGTATTCAACATCCTTAATAAGAAGTCCGATTCTCATCTTATTCCTCCATGGCGGCACTATAGCACAATAAAAATTGAAAAGTAGTACACATTTTGGGGTGCGAAATCTGTAGGAAAGCGTGCAAAAAATGCAGGAATGCATGAAAGAAATGAATATTTGCATAAAGATAACAATAAAAAAGAGTCGGTAAACTTACCGACTTGCAAACGGCTCGTACGCATCGACATTAAAAAAGGCAGACTTCAGTCTGCCGTGTGGTGCGGATGAAAGGACTCGAACCTTCACGCCTGAGCACAAGAACCTAAATCTTGCGTGTCTGCCAGTTCCACCACATCCGCAAATATAAAAGGCAGACCTTTCGATCTGCCCTTTTTGGTG
>ONJG01000081.1 GCA_900318105.1 uncultured Eubacteriales bacterium | reverse complement strand
AGCGCGCGAGCCGTCCGCCTGCCAGAACCTCTGCCATATCTTATCCATATCTTCTTTCTTTATCCCGATGCCATCATCCGCTACCGAAAGCACAGCATCGGAGCCTTCCCTTTTGAGCGAGAGCTTCACATGCCCGCCGTCCTTG
The DNA here is from genome assembly GCA_900318105.1 of uncultured Eubacteriales bacterium. Classification (GTDB taxonomy): domain Bacteria; phylum Bacillota; class Clostridia; order Peptostreptococcales; family Anaerovoracaceae; genus Crickella. Next base: position 5,714 of record ONJG01000081.1, on the reverse strand, counting down.
CCATATCTGTAAGCATTCTGCAGCAGATTATATATAAGCCTGGACATCAGCGATGCATTGAATTCGCACTCTATGCCCTCTTCAATATCTATCTCGCGGATTATACCCCTGTCCTCATCTGGCACGAACTCTTCAGCAGTAAACTCCGTGAACTCGCTGAGATTTCCCCTGCTCATCGGATACCTCTCAGTTCCCTGCTGAAGCCTGGTTATCCCGAGGAGCTCATCTATCAGGCCGCTCATCCTGTGGCCCTGCTCATCTATATGCTCTATCGCCTCTTTATAGTCCTTGACAGTCTTTGCTTTCTTTTCCGCTCTCTCGCACTCCGCGAGTATGACGGCCGTCGGAGTCCGGAGCTCGTGCGATGCATCCGATGTGAACTGACGCTCCGCCTCGAAAAGCTTTTCGAGCCTTGCAAACATCCTGTCGAAGGCGCCCGCAAGCTGCTTCATCTCCTTCGGTCCCCTCTTGAGATTAATCCGGTCGGTCAAATCGTCCGCATCATTTATTGAATTTGCCGTATCCACTATTTTTTCTATCGGCTTGAAAGTCCTCGATGAAATCCAGAGCGCTCCGAGGAAAGTGATAATCAGCACCAGAGGCAGTATAATCAGCGTCAGCCTGAGAATTACATCCGTGATTCCTATATGGCTGTCCGTCAGCACCACGCCCCGTATCCAGAGCCCGGACACGTCAAGATCCACATAATAGTCATACAGGTAGAAATCCCTGCCGCCGGAGCTGACCGTCCTTATCACATTGGGCTTGAATTCGACATCCGAAAAGTCCATGTCCTCCTTGTCTGCTGAGAGCATGAGATTGCCATCCTTATCAAAGAAAGAACAGTAAACACCCCTCTTGTAGACGGTCATCTCGTTCCACTCGAACCTGCCCCGATCATATTCAACATCCCCTGCGTTGTCCAGCACGACATCGACCAGATACGAAGCCGGATCGTCCGGCAGGCTGTGTCTGTTTATCACCAGTATGAACACCAGCACCATAACAGCCAGCAGCAAAACCTGAAAAGTAACCCACAGGGTCAGTCTCATTTTTGCAGACATATGCTAGTCCTCCCTGAGCACCCATCCGGTGCCCCACACGGTATGGATGAGTTTTTTGTCAAATTCCTTATCTACCTTGCGCCGCAGATAACCTATATACACATCGACCACGTTGGTTCCGCCCTCGTAGTCGTAATTCCAGAGATTGTCCTCTATCATCTCGCGCGTCAGCACCACACCTTTATTTCTTATCATATATTCGAGCAGGGCAAACTCCTTTGATGTGAGATCTATGCTCCTGCCTGCCCTCGTCACCGTCCTGGCTGAACTGTCGACCACAAGATCGGCAACTTTGTACTCGTTCGTTTTGCTGCCCGTGTACTTACGCGCCATCACATGCACCACGGCACGGAGCTCATCGAAGCTGAAAGGCTTGGTAAGATAATAGTCTCCTCCCGTCTCAAGGCCCGTCACCTTATCCGCCACGCTGTCCCTTGCGGTCAGAAAGAGCACAGGCGTGTTCTTTCCCTCTGCCCTTAGTTTTCCGACCATGGTAAAGCCGTCCATCTTCGGCAGATTGACATCGAGTATGATGACGTCGTAATCAGCAGCCAGCGCAAAGTCCAGGGCCTCCGCCCCGTCGTAGCAGCTGTCGACGCTGTAATTCTCATCCTCCATTGCCTCGGTGATGATGCGATTTAAATTCTTTTCATCTTCAACTACCAGTACTCTCATTTATAATTCCTTGTTTATTATCCCCTTGTTTATTATTCCTTTGCTTCTTCTCACAAATGGATCCTTTACATTATACATTGTACCCGGTAATTATGAGAAAAGAATTAGTACATTTGATATGTATTGTCTGTCATATGTACTAATTTTCCCATATTTTTCTTATTGGTTTCTCCTCTTTCTTCTGAACGCAGCTGTTCTTGTCAGATGCTGTAAATCAGGATTGCAAGAGTTTTTTATAAAAATTTCACTGGTATTTCTAATAATTCTCTTAATTTTACCCTCTATACTACAGACATCAGATAAAGAAAAACAATCTGCAGCACAGACTGCAGCAAACAAAAGATAACAAATCCAAAGTATAAAGGAGGGCTAAAGATATGAAAACTTACACAAGAAACTATGAAGCAATCATCGCAATCGCAGCAAGAGAAGCAGGAATCGCAGCCGGTGAGGAATATACTGCAGAAGTACTGAGCACTAAAGACGGTCTTATAGAAGTTGAAATCTCAACAGAGTGGAACAAAAGCACCTGCTACATCGACGCAAAGACTTATGAAGTCCGCGGATTCATGGCAGAGGGCAAATCCGTCGAGGAGATCCTCTGGGCACCTGCATCAGCTCTTGCGACAGCACAAGTTAAACACAGCAATCCTAGAACAGCTTAATCACAAGTCACCAACCTCTCTCAAAATTCGAGGATGCTGTAAATCAAACATCCGGGGCAAATGTCCCGGATGTTTTGTTTGTCGCATTATACAAACTGAGCATTTTTATGTTAGAACTTACAGTTGCCGTACTTTCTTATCATTTCGTCCATAAAAGCACAAACTCTATTCCAAAGCTCTTTCTTCGTCTCCCAGTCAGCCGAGGAGCAGTTTTTACTGGCCTCATACAGTTCCTTATAGTATTCCTGCTCTTCCGGAGTCAGATCCTCCAAAGTGACTCCTCCGGCTATTCCATCCAGATCATCGGGATTCAGCTCACGGGCTCCGAAGAACTCATCTGCATTCCATTTCTTATTATCCATCTCGGTTCTCCTTTCTTCAAGGTTCATCCTGTATATTCTGATTGTAGCACTTTTTTAGAACACTCTCTATTGAGCTCTATATGTTCCTACTTTTTGATCCTGAATGCAAGTGTTTTTGTAGAATAATTTCTTTTTTTCTTGCATGAGAATGCATCTCAGGACAATTCACAAAATCTCGTTATAGCCATGAAAATCGCCTCCGTTATTATGAACGGAGGCGATTTTTTCTTGTCTGGAGTTTAGCGCTTTACTCGCCGTACTTTCTCATGGTCATACCCTTAATGATTTCCTCGAACTAGAATCCGATCTTTCCTGCGAAAGCTTCGAGTGCGTCGAGGAATTCCTTGTCGTCGAAGCAGTAGTGCATCTTTGTGTAATCTGCTCTGAACTTCGCAACGTCATCCTTGACATTCTTGTTTCTCAGGATGCAGTCTGCCATCAGTGATGCGAGTTTCTTGAACTCAGCCTCTCCGAATCCGAATCTCGTCATCTCGCTGACGCCCATTCTGAGTGCGCCTGATGCCGTGAAGCCCTCTTCATCCGGTGTGGCCTGATAGTTAACAACGATGTTGTTGTTCTCAAGTCTCTCGGCGATTTCAGGTCCTTCGCCGTAGCCGACGCTTACGAGCACCTGATGGGTCTCTGTGTAATCGTTTGCCGGATCTCCGCAGACGTTCAGGCCCTCAGCCTTGAGCGCTTTTGCGAAGCTCTTTGCGTTGCTGATTACAGCCTTCTGATACTCATCCTTGAACTCGTTCATCTCAAGAGCTGCCATGTAGAGACCGAGCTGTGTTCCGAGGTGGTGGTTGGATACGCTGCCCGGGAATGCTCTTCTCTCAACTGTCTCCCAGAGTCCGTACTTGAGGTCGTCCTCTTTGTAGTTCATGGCTACGAGACCTCTCTGCGGTCCGAAGAATGTCTTGTGCGTGGAACCTGTTACGATTTCAGCACCCTCTTCGAACGGCTTCTGGAAGTAGTCGCCTGCGATACCCAGGACGTGAGCCATATCGTACATGATGGTCGTATCGAGGCCCATGTCATCGACGAATTTTCTGATCTCAGCCACAGGCTCTTTGTGGATTACCATCGACTTACCGAAGATGATGAACTCAGGCTTGTACTCCTCGATTACTTTCTTTGTCTCTTCAACGTCGATCTTGAAAATATTGTCCTTGAGCACAGGGAAGTTCACGATAGCGCTTCTCTCTGTCTTAGGATCTACTGCCACATAGTCATGCAGAGCTCCCATCGGCTGTGCCGAAAGGTGTCCGCCCTTGATGATGTGGTTATTCAGGATATATCCGAGTCTCTGCGGTGTCTGCTTTCTGTTGAGTCTGTTCTTCCAGTCCATGAGAGCGGAGAATGCGCATACGTTGGACATCTGTCCGCTTATGACCCTGGTCTCAACTTCAGTACATCCGAAGTATTTCTTGAGCTCATCAACAGCCCTCTGCTCTACCTCGTCTATGAACTTGGTTCCCTGATAATAGAAGATGTCCTTGTCATAGAATGATTTGACCTTTTTGTGCTCTGCATAACGCGCACTCGGGTCACTTGCAGACAGCATCTGAACTGCCTTACTCGGTGTATTCTCTGACGGAATGAGGTTGATGCATTCCTTCTGTCTCCAGAGGTGGTTTTCCTCGGCTTTCTTGAGGAGGTTAAGAGCCTTGACGCTTCTCGGCTCATCTCCGATTTCCATCTCACTGATCTCTGTTCCGTAGATCATCGGACGGGCAAACGGCGGTGCCATTGTGTCGAGGTGCTTGTCTACGATGACAGCCTTGACTCTCTTGCCTCTTACGTCTACTTCCACGAAATCATCCGGAAGGATGTCGCAGTTGATGTAGCAAAGACCGATTGATCTCTTTACAACCTCGTCGGTGATTACGCTCTCAAGGCCCTCGCCTTCGGCTTTATAATACGGAACCATCGTGCCGGATGTCGTGAATCCTACGAGCTCTCCGTCTTTATAGATGTCCATGCCTTTACGCAGCACGCCTCTGTCGATGAGTGCGATAGGCATAACGCGTTTCGGAAGGACGTCGCTCATGCTGTAGTCCCTGTTCTGAACCTTGTCGAATGCTTCTTTCTGTTTTGCAAGTGCAGCGCGGCCGATGTAGTCGCCCTTGCGGTCTGAGAAGGATACCGCGAACTTGGCCAGCGAAACAGCAAAGATAGGCATCGGTACATCATCAGGACCCGGCTCATCGCCCGGCTCGAAATACATCTCATGTCCGTAAAGAGGCATGCCTGCTTCGAGTCTCAGGGTATCTCTTGCACCAAGAGCTGCAGGTTTGGCACCGAGCTCTTCCATTCTCTTCCAGAACCACTCTGCATCCGCGGTCTTTACGAATACTTCGTATCCGAGAGGCTCGCCTGTGTATCCTGTCTTTGCAACGTAGGCTTCGTGGCCTTCGAAGTCGACATGACCGAGTGCGTTCTTTTCAGGCTCCGTTATGGCGACTCCGCCTGCAAGCTGCGTCAGGAGCTCTTTGCTCTTAGGTCCCTGAACGGCTACGGAAGCCCAGTCAGCTGTGATGTTAGTCATCGTGCAGTCAAAGTTCTTGATCTCTTTGTTCAGATGCTCAAGGTCTTTGTCTGTGTTTCCTGCGTTTACGATCAGAAGATATCTGTCCTCTGAGAAACGATAGAGATATGCGTCGTCGATAGCTTCACCCTTTTCATTCGGGATGATGCTGTACTGAGCTTTGCCGACGATAAGCGACTCGACATTGCTGGTCAGTACGTGCTGCAGGAATTTGACCATGTCCGGTCCTTCGATGATAAGTCTTCCCATGTGGGATACATCGAAGATCGAGCAGAAATGTCTTGTGTAGAGGTGCTCTGCAATGATGCCCTCCGGATACTGGATAGGCATCTCCCAGCCTCCGAAATCGACCATTGTGCCGCCCTCTGCCACATGTACATCATATAACTGTGTGCGT
>ONJG01000052.1 GCA_900318105.1 uncultured Eubacteriales bacterium | reverse complement strand
TGCTTCCTTCATGGGAGGTAAAGGTACCATGGTAGGAACCATGCTCGGATGTCTGATTATCGCAGTACTCCGTAACGGATTCACACTTCTGTCGGTTGACTCCGCAGTACAGAACGTAGTACTCGGTCTTGTAATCATACTCTCTGTATTCATGGACGTTGTCCGTGAAGAGCGTGAGGCTAAGCGTCGTCGCCTGGCAGCAGCCAAGAAATAGCAGACGCCGCATGGAAAAGGAAACCCTTTTTGCAAGAATATAATCTTAGGGCAGGGGTATCTCCCTATTCAGGAGATGCCCCTGTTTTGTGACAGAATGTAAAACGGATATACACGTTTTGCGGAACAGGAGAGACATATGAAATGGTCGGCAAACATAGAAGTTCTTTATAAAGAATTTCCTTTCGAGGAGAGATTTGCTGCAGCAAAGAAGGACGGATTTGACTACATAGAATTCTGGGACTGGAACAACAAGAATCTCGACGAGGTTAATAAACTGCTCGATGCCAACGGACTTGCCATAACAGGTATGAGCGGCGACGGCCCCATATCCATGTGCGATCCGGAGCGCGGAGATGAGTACCTGGATTTCATAAAGCAGTCAATCGAAGCGGCAAAGAAGATAAACTGTCCCGTGCTGATAGTTCACTCAAACGAGCTCCTGCCGGAGCCGCAGCAGTATGCAGCGGATACATTCGATCAGTACTCGGATACGGTAAAGACTCTTGCGATGTTCCGCACTCTCTCCAAAATGGCACCGCTCGCGGAGGAGGCCGGTGTGACTTTCTGCCTCGAGGCACTGAACGTGGTCACAGACCACCTCGGTAATTTCCTTCAGCATACAAAGGACTCGGCAGAGATCACATCGATGGTTGAATCGCCTAACATCAAAGTCCTCTACGATGCATATCACATGTATCTGAACGAGGGCAAGACCTGCGAGACAATTACAAAGTATCTCGATCAGATCGGGTATATCCATATCGCCGATGCTCCGGGAAGAGCAGAGCCCGGTACGGGTGCAATTAACTACCGCAAAGTGTTCGAGGTACTGAAAGACCTCAACTACTCAGGCGCCGTTGGATTTGAGCTTTATCCCAAAACAGACACCGCAACGGCAGTCAGGGCTATTCAGGAAGTTATAAAGGGACTATAGGAGGAAATATATGGATAAGGTTCGCGTGGGAATCGCCGGGCTCGGAAGGCTTGGAAAAGTACATGCAAATAATATCGCAAACAAGATTAAAGGAGCCGAGCTCGTTGCGGCCTGCTCAATCGTGGATGATGAGCTCGCTTATGCAAAGAGCGAATTCGGAGTTGAAAAACTTTACAAGGATTTCAATGAAATGGTCAAGGATCCGGATATCGACGCCGTAGTCATCGTCACGACCTCATCCCAGCACTGCTGGCAGATCGAGGCTGCCATGAATGCCGGAAAGCACGTGTTCAGCGACAAGCCTCTCGGCGTAAACCTCGAGGAATGCATGCAGGCCAAGGCCGCAGTGGATGCTCATCCCGAGCTCAAGTTCTTCCTCGGATTTATGAGGAGGTTCGATCCTTCGTATGCATATGCCAAGAAAAAGATAGAAGAGGGCGCAATCGGAACGCCATACCTGGTAAAGGCCATAGGCATAGACCCTGAGTCGACGGTGGAAGGCTCCATTAAATTTGCAAAGACATCGGGAGGAATCTTCCTCGACATGGCGGTGCATGACATCGATCTCATGCGCTGGTTCCTCGGGGCAGAGCCGACGGAAGTCTATGCGACAGGCTGCACGTTCAAGCACAAGGAATTTTCGGATGCAGGAGACGATGAGACCGGAGTTGCCATGTTTAAATTCGACAACGGCGCCATCGGCACCATCCACGTGGGACGTACAGCTCCGCACGGATATCACGTCGAGACCGAGATAGTCGGAACGGAAGGAACGCTCCGCATATCTCCGGTTCCGGAAAAGAACCTCACGATGATATACAACGAGCACGGCGCGGTCAAAGAATGTATCGAGAACTTCGGTATACGTTTCGACGAGGCGTACAGGCTCGAGATGGAATACTTCATCGACTGCGTGCTCAATGATGAGAATCCGAATGTCACGGTTGACGACGGAGTGGAGTCAACCAGGATCGGATTTGCCACGACAGAAGCCTGGAAGAATGGCGGAATTGTCAATATAAAGAAATAATCATTAAAGACAGGATACGTAATGCGATCAATTAAACTACTGGCCGTTCTGGCTGTCACGGTTCTACTTTATCTGGTGCTGCTGCACTTCAAAATTCCATTTGGAATAGCGCTTGTTATCGCGCTTGCGTTCATGTGGGCAGGCGTCAGGTATGTGAGAACTCATGACTCTGAAGCGGAGGCTCCGGAAGAGCAGGGTCCGGCAGAGGACAGTACCGGGGACGGCTCTGAATAACAGAGGAGGCACAAAGCGAATGAAACTGAGAATTGGACTTCTGGGCGGAGGCCGCATAGGAAAACTCCACGGAACAAATCTGCAGAATGCAGTTCAGGACGCTGAGGTTGTAGTGCTGGCAGATCCCTTCATGAACGAAGATATGGAGGCGTGGGCCGGCAGCATCGGAATTCCGAAATGCACAAAGGATGCAGATGAGGTATTTGCAGACCCGGATGTGGATGCGGTATTTATCTGTTCATCCACGGATACCCATGCGAATTTCATCATCAAGGCCGCAAAGGCAGGCAAGGACATATTCTGCGAAAAGCCGATTCACACGGATATCGCAAAGATCAAGGAGGCTATCGCCGCTGCAGAGGATGCAGGCGTAAAGCTCCAGGTGGGATTTGTGAGGAGGTTTGACCACAACCACAAAGCTGTGCGCGATGTCGTGGCATCGGGCGAACTTGGAAAGACATATGTCGTAAAGGTCACATCGCGCGACCCCGAGGGTCCTCCGATGTCCTATGTTGAGGTTTCGGGCGGCATCTTCAACGACATGATGATACACGACTTCGACATGGTCCGTTATCTCTCGGGCAGCGAGGTCACCGAGGTCAATGCAGTCGGAGCGGTTCTCACCGATCCTGAATATGCAAAATATGACGATGTGGACACGGCGATTGTAACTCTGAGATTTGCCAACGGTGCCATAGGCGTTATAGACAACTGCCGCACGGCGCCATACGGATATGATCAGAGAGTCGAGGTGCACTGCGAAAAGGGCTGCGTCCGTGACGGAAACGATCTCGAGCACGAGGCTGTCGTAAGCCGCGGGGACGGGGTGTTCTCCGCAAAGCCGACATGGTTCTTCCTCGAGCGCTACAATGACGCGTTCATCGAAGAGGAAAAGGAATTCGTGGATGCAGTGCTCGGCAACAAGCCGGTTCCGGTGGACGGAAACGACGGTCTGCAGCCTGTCAGAATAGCGCTGGCTGCAAAGAAATCCCTCAAGGAAGGCCGCACGGTCAGAATGGATGAAATAGAGGGATAAAAAAAGGCATTTTCCTTCCGGAGAAGGGCTCAGGAAGGATTGCGATAGCAATAGATGTTTGGTAATATAGTAGAAGTTTATTCTTCCTGGTTTTATGAAGTTCTTGCGGATAGCAGGGGGCTGCCGTCGGATTCTGAAATAAAAACAGAACACTTAAGAACATAACACGAGGAGGTAAATGTTATGAGCAAAATTAAGGTTGGAGTAGCCGGATACGGCACTATCGGACAGAGACTCGCAGACGGCGTGGCTATGCAGGGAGATATGGAGCTGGTCGGAATTGCCGATCTCGCACCTACCCTTTCACTTCAGGCCCTTCGCGAAAAGGACATGATCGGTGCCAACGGCGTAGAGTACAAACTCTATCTCGTAGATGGTGCTGACAAGGCCGCTTTCGACGCAAAAGACATCCCTGTAGCCGGAACTTTCGAAGATCTCTGCAAAGAGGTGGACGTAATGCTCGATTCTTCACCGGGCGGAGTCGGCGCTTCCAATAAGGAAAAATACTATGAAAAGCTCGGAGTAAAGGCCATCTTCCAGGGTGGAGAGAAAAACTCCGTAGCAGATGTATTCTTCCATGGATATGCCAACTTCGAAAAGGGAGTCGGCCAGAACTATCTCAAGCTGACCAGCTGCAACACAACCGGACTTATCCGTACCGTTGATGCTCTCGACAGAGCAATCGGCATTGAGAAGGTTGCAATCACAATCATCCGCCGTGTGGCAGACCCGGGTGACTATCACAGAGGTCTCACAAACGCACTGCAGATGGACAAGGCACCTACCCACCAGGCAGTTGACCTTATGACAATTATGCCGCACGTAGATGCAACAGGCATTCTTGTACACACACCTGTGACACACGGACACATCATCACTGTTCTTGCAACAGCCAAGGATGGCAAGAAGATCACAAAAGAAGAGGCTCTTGAGACATTCAGAAAGCATCCGCGTATTCGTATGGTATCCATCGATGAGGGATTCAGAGGCAATGCCTCGCTCTTCAAGTATGCACGTGACCTCGGTAACCGCCGCGGTGACATGTATGAAATTGCCATCTGGGAAGACTCCATCGTTGAGTCCGGCAACGACATCATGTATGCAATAAACATTCCTCAGGAATCAGTTACAATTCCTGAGACAATCGATGGCATCAGAGCTCTTATGGGCGTGCAGAAGACCAGAGAAGAAGGTACAGCTGCAACCAACGAGTTCCTGGGAATCGGCAAATTCAAGAAATAGTTTTAGTATGAAACTAAAGGGAGATGAGGCGCAAGTCTTGTCTCCCTCGTGTTTTCTTGAAACAAATTTTGCACGATAATCACCCGGAACAGAAAGGAGTAAGCTGTGCGTTTCGGTATATGTACACTTGATGAATTTAATCTGCAGGGCAAGACCGTGCTCTGCCGTGTTGACTTTAATCAGCCCATAGACTGGGAGAACGATGCCCTCAAAAGCACCGCCAGAATAGAGGCTGCAGTTCCTACGGTAAAGGAAATTTCAGACGCCGGCGCAAAGCTGGTGCTTATGGCCCATCAGGGCAGCGATATCGAATATCAGAATTTCTACAACACCAGGCCGCACGCCAGGGTGCTGGGAGATCTGATCGGAAAAGAAGTAAAGTGGGTTGAGGACGTATGCGGACCGACGGCGAGGGAGGCCATCAAGTCCCTGAAGGACGGAGAAATCCTCCTGCTGGACAACGTCCGCTACTGCTCAGAGGAACAGACCCTGTTCGAGATGAAGCTCAATCTCTCGCATGAGGAGCAGGCCAGGACTCAGGTAGTAAAGAAGCTCGCACCTCTCGGAGACCTCTACGTATGCGATGCATTTGCCGCATCTCACAGGGATCAGCCGACTCTCTGCGGATTTGAGCAGCTCATGCCATCCGCAATGGGCAGGCTCTTTGAAAAGGAGTATGTCGTAATATCCGAGCTTATGGAGTCGCCCGAAAAGCCATGTGTATTCGTGCTGGGCGGATCCAAGATTTCGGATGCGTTTATCATGATGGAGACCGTCCTCGGAAAGGGCGTCGCAGACAAGGTTCTGACCGGTGGTCTGGTCGGAAATATTTTGCTGCATGCAACAGGACAGGACATCGGCAAGGGCAGCGTGGACTTCATCTATGCCAAGAACTACGAGGATTACATTCCAAAGGCCAAGGCTCTTTACGACAAGTACTCGGATAAGATCGTGCTGCCTTGCGACCTCGGTTATGTGGAAGGCGGAGAGAGAAAGGAATGCACTCTCGGAGATGTTCCGGCTGAGATTGGAGCAATCGATGTCGGCGCTGAAACCATTAAGATTTATCAGCAGCTGATAATGGATGCAAAGACCGTATTTGTAAACGGACCTATGGGAGTATTCGAAGAGGCTCCGAGTGAGGCCGGCACAAAGGCCGTGTTCGAGGCTCTCGGAGATACGAATGCCTACACGGTGGTCGGAGGCGGAGACAGCGTCACCGCTGCCAAGAAATACAAAGTAACGGACAAACTCGGCTATGTCTGCACGGGCGGCGGAGCACTCATAAGATTCCTGACCGGAGAGGAGCTCCCTGTGGTAAAGGCCCTCAGATATGCCGGAAGCAAATTCGGTCCGGAAAAGAAATAGTTTTTGGGCCAGAAAGGAAACATTCTGTCATCCTGAGGCCGAAGGCCGAAGGATCTTAATCAAGATTCTTCGCTTCGCTCAGAATGACAACAAAGGAGCGATATAAAGATGAAGTTAAGTTTTGGTTTTGGGAACGGAGTGCAGGAAGTCGAAGTGCCGGATAAAAACCTGATGGCGGTGCTGACAGCCAACGCCATGGAGCACGAGAGAAGAGGCGAGGATGCAGTCCGCTACGCTCTCGCAAATCCGATTGGAAAAGGACTCCTGAGAGACGAGGTGCATGCCGGAGAAAAGATCGCGATTATAACCAGCGATATTTCACGTCCGCTGCCGAGCTACGATGTGGTCCCGGCGGTGCTGGATGAGCTCTCCGCAGCCGGAATTCCGGATGAGGATATCACCGTAGTATTCGGCCTCGGTTCACACAGAAAGCAGACCGAAGAGGAGATGCGTCATCTCGTGGGCGATTCTGTTTATGACCGGGTCAGATGCATCGACTCAGACGTGGACGACTGCATACACATGGGAGATACCAAAGCGGGCACTCCCGTGGATATCACGAGATCTGTCGCAGAGGCTGACAGACGCATCTGTCTTGGAAATATAGAATTCCACTACTTTGCCGGATATTCGGGCGGTGCCAAAGCCATAATGCCGGGTGTATCGACTCCGGCGGCCATTCAGTCCAATCACAGCATGATGGTATCCGAGGATGCCTGCGCAGGAAAGCTCGAAGGAAATCCCGTGCGCGCGGACATCGAAGAAGCAGGAGCCATCATGGGAATAGACTATATAGTCAACGTCGTGCTGGATGAACACAAGCACATCGTATATGCGGTTGCGGGAGATTCCGTTGAGGCTCACAGGGTGGGCTGTGCATATCTCGATAAGATGTACAGGGCAGAGATCCCCGAGAGGGCAGACATCGTGCTGGTATCGCAGGGCGGAGCGCCTAAAGATGCCAATCTGTATCAGACACAGAAGGCGCTCGATAATGCAAAGCACGCCGTAAAGAAGGGCGGCAGGATTATCGTCATAGGCTCCTGCAAGGAAGGCCTCGGATCTGCGACATTTGAGAGATGGCTTGTTGAATCTCCGACGGCGCATTCCATGATTGAAAATATCAGGAAGCATTTCGAGCTCGGAGGACACAAGGCGGCTGCCATAGCAATGGTGCTCGAAAATGCCGACATCGATCTGGTATCCGACATGGACGATGATTTCGTGCGGAGCATCTTCCTGAACCCCCAGCCGAGCGCACAGGCTGCATTTGACGAAGCATTTGCAAAATACGGACCTGATGCCACAATCATCGCCATGCCGTTCGGAGGAGCCACGCTCCCAATCGTAAAAGCGTAGCGGATAGAAAGAACGAAGGCGTAAACAAAGATGTATAGATAAAAAGAAAGGAATATCGATATGGATTATGCAAAAGAGTCACTGAGACTTCATGAAGAATGGAAGGGTAAAATCGAGGTAATCTCGACAGTGCCCGTAGCAAACAAGGAAGACCTCTCCCTGGCATATACGCCGGGAGTAGCACAGCCCTGTCTTGAGATTCAAAAGGACGTTGAGAAATCATACGATCTCACACGCCGTCACAATATGTGCGCCGTCATCACGGACGGAACGGCAGTGCTCGGACTCGGCGATGTAGGCCCGGAGGGCGGCATGCCGGTTATGGAGGGCAAATGCGTGCTCTTCAAATCATTCGGAGATGTAGATGCATTTCCTCTCTGCGTCAAGACACACGACGTTGATGAGTTCGTAAATGCCGTATACCTGATTTCGGGTTCGTTCGGCGGCATCAACCTCGAGGACATCTCGGCACCGAGATGCTTTGAGATCGAGCGCAAGCTAAAGGAAAAATGCGATATTCCTATCTTCCATGACGATCAGCACGGAACTGCGGTAATCACTCTCGCAGGACTGACAAATGCCATGAAAATCACCGGAAAGAAAAAAGAAGAAGTAAAGATCGTAACATCCGGCGCGGGAGCTGCGGCAATCGCAATCGTAAAGCTCCTCCTCTCATCCGGATATAAAAACGTGGTTATGTGCGACCGCAAGGGCGCCATCTACGAGGGCAGAGAAGGCCTGAACTGGATCAAGGAAGAGATGGCTCAGGTGACCAACAAAGAGAAGAGGTCGGGAAGCCTCGCAGAGATGCTGGTCGGAGCAGATATCTTTATCGGAGTATCGGCACCGGGACAGGTCACAACCGAGATGGTAAAGACCATGAACAAGGATGCAATCATATTCGCCTGTGCAAATCCGACACCGGAGATTTTCCCGGACGAGGCCAAGGCAGGCGGCGCAGCGGTAATCGCAACGGGCAGATCGGATTTCCCGAACCAGATCAACAACGTGCTCGCATTTCCGGGCATCTTCCGCGGCGTATTCGACTGCAGAGCCAGAGAGATAAATGAAGAGATGAAAATCGCAGCTGCGCACGCACTGGCAGATCTGATTCCGGATGACAAACTCTCACCGGACTACATCATCCCCGCAGCATTCGATCCTGCAGTGGGACCTGCCGTAGCCAAGGCAGTAGCAGACGCAGCCAGAGAAACAGGCGTAGCCAGAATTTAAGGAGGATAAAATGACAACGAAAGAGTTAGAAAAATTTGCTCTGGAGATCAGACTGGCCACAGTCGAGTGCATCAAATCCAGAGGATTCGGACACATCGGAGGCAGCCTGTCGGTATGCGACGCACTGGCTGTACTCTACGGAGATATCATGAACGTGGATCCAAAGAATCCGCAGAAACCCGACAGGGATAAATTCGTAAGTTCCAAGGGACACGCAGGTCCTGCGGTATATGCGACGCTCGCACTCAAGGGATATTTCCCGAAGGAGCAGCTCCTCACGCTTAACCAGCCGGGAACGAACTTCCCTTCGCACTGCGATATGAACAAAACGCCGGGAGTCGATATGACAACGGGCTCTCTCGGACAGGGTACATCCGAGGCTGTAGGACTCGCACTTGGTGACAAACTACAGGGCAGGGACTGCACGACTTATCTGATGGTAGGAGACGGAGAGGCCAACGAAGGTCAGGTCTGGGAGGCCGCTATGTTTACGGCAGCCAAGAAACTTACCAATCTGGTATGGCTCATCGACTGGAACAAGAAACAACTCGACGGATTTGTATCTGACATCCTGGAGCCGTTTGACTTCGAGGAAAAGTTCAAAGCTTTCGGATTCGATGCCTGCACGATCGACGGAAACGACGTAGCGCAGCTCAAGGAAGCTCTTTCAAAGAAAGCAACGGACAAGCCTATCGCCATCATACTCGACACCGTAAAGGGCAAAGGCGTGACGGAAGTCGAAGAAGCCGCCGGCAACCACTCCATGAATGTGGCTCCTGAGGTGTTCGACAGATGGATTGATGAAATCAAGGGCAAACTCGCTGCCCTGGAAGCATAAAGGAGGGAGAGACAGATGAAGATTGTATATAACGGAGAAAAAGACTCCCGTCAATTCAAGAATGTAATCGGAGAGACTGTCGAAGCTCTCCTCAATGAAGATGAAAAGGTGGTATGGCTGGATGCAGACCTCATGGGCTGCAGCGGTACCAACAAGCTTTACGGAAAATACGACAGAGTCGTAAACTGCGGCATCGCAGAGGCCAATATGGCAGGCATCGCGGCAGGACTTTCCGCATCAGGCATGAAGCCTTATGCTCATACCTTCGGACCTTTTGCATCCAGAAGGTGCTACGACCAGGTATTCCTGGCAGCAGGCTATGCAAAGAACCCGATTACGATGATCGGAACAGACCCCGGAATCACAGCCGCATTCAACGGCGGTACACATATGCCGTTTGAGGATGTTGCTCTCTACAGAGCTCTTCCCGAGGCTACGATTTTCGACATAACAGACGTTCCTATGCTCCAGGCTGCGCTTAAGATGTCCAAGGACATGCCGGGCGTTAAATATATCAGAGTGCCGAGAAAGGACTCATATCAGGTATATGAGGACGGCGCAGAGTTCACACCGGGCAAGGCAGTAGTCCTCAGAGAAGGCGGCGACGGAGTTATCATCGCAAGCGGCATCATGGTGCACGAAGCCCTGCAGGCTGCGGAGAAACTCGCCAAGGACGGCATCGAGATGACGGTGATCGACCCGATCACAATCAAGCCGCTCGACTGCGAGACAATCCGCGCATGCGCCGAAAAGACAGGTCTCGTGGTGGTAGCCGAGAACCACAACTACATCGGCGGACTCACATCCGCAGTTCAGGATGCAATCGTGGGCCTTCCTCTGAAGTTCGGCTACGTAGCGGTAGAGGATAAGTTCGGTGAGGTAGGCCCTGTGGATTACCTCCGCACCCGATATGACCTGACTGACGATCACATCGTCAAGGTCGTAAAAGGACTGAAATAAGGAGGTATCTCTATGGCCATGTTTAACGAAAAAGAAGTAAATCTCGGCATCGCGCCCATCGGCTGGTGCAATGACGATATGCCAGAGCTCGGAGGAGAGAATACCTTCCAGCAGATAGTAAGCGAGATGGCACTTGCAGGCTTTACGGGCTGTGAGATAGGTAACAAATATCCGACAGACCCCGCAGAACTCAAAAAAGCGCTCGACCTCAGAGGAATGAGAATCGCAAGCCGCTGGTACTCGTCGTTTATCCTCACAAGACCGATCGAAGAAGAGGAAAAGGACTTCATCGCAAACCTCGACTTCCTCGCAGCCGTCGGTGCAAACCGCATCAACGTCAGCGAGCAGAGCTATTCGATCCAGGGACAGGTGGATACTCCGATACTGACGGGCGGACACAAATACGTAATGAATGACGAGGAGTGGGACAGGTTCTGCAAGGGTCTCAACCACCTCGGACAGATCGCAAAGGACCGCGGATTCAAGCTCTGCTTCCACCATCATATGGGTACAGTCGTACAGACCAGCGAGGAGACGGACCGTATGATGTCCAACACAGACCCGGATCTCGTGTTCCTCTGCTACGACACAGGACATTTCACATTTGCCGGAGAGGATCCGCTGACCATGCTTAAGAAATACGTGGACCGCGTGGGACACGTACATCTTAAGGACATGAGACTCCCTGTCGTCGAGGAAGCAAGAAAGAACAACTACAGCTTCCTCAAATCCGTCAGAGAAGGTTCGTTCACGGTGCCGGGAGACGGAGACGTGGACTTCGATCCTATATTCAAAGTTCTCGCAGATGCCGGCTACAAGGGCTGGCTCCTCGTAGAGGCCGAGCAGGATCCCGCAAAGGCCAATCCGCTCGAATATGCCATGAAGGGCCGCGCCTACATCCGCGAACACACCGGACTGTAAAGAAAGGACAATTATATGAGTTCGTATATCGAAAAGAACGATTTGAAGCAGGGTTACAACGTCTACATTGACAGCGATGTCGACGACAAAGGCACCCTGATGGACGTCGGCCTCCTGATCATGGAGGAAGGCGACACATGGAAATATCACGAAAAAGATAAGGAAGTCGCACTGCTCCTCTTCGAGGGCAAAGTGACATACAGCTGGGACGGAAAGACCTGCGAGGCCGAAAGACCGGACTGCTTCCATCACGAAGCATACTGCCTGCTGGCCTCCTGCGACACCGAAATCACGCTCACGGCACAGGCACACAGCGAGATTTTCGTGCAGGCCACAAAGAATGACAGCAAGTACGAATCCGTGATGTATACGCCTGATACCGTGCAGACACAGCACGCAGGTTCAAACGGAGAACTCATGGGCTGCATGCAGAGGGAGATCAAAACCTTCTTCGATTATGACAACGCGCCGTTCTCCAACATGGTGCTCGGAGAGGTACTGAACTACCCGGGCAAGTGGTCGTCATATCCGCCGCATCACCATCCGCAGCCTGAGGTTTATTTCTACAGGTTCGACAATCCGAACGGATTCGGTGCGGGATTTGCCAACGGTGAGATCTTCAAGACCACTCATAACGGACTGATCCCGATTACATCGCAGTTCCATTCGCAGTGCGCAGCACCGGGATATGCGATGTGCTACGCATGGGGAATCCGCCATCTGGACGGAGATCCGTGGAAGAAAACACGCATCGATGATAAAGAGCACGAATGGCTCTGGAAGGACGATGCAAACGAACATATTTATCCGAACAAGTAAGGAGTACAGGAGGTAGGATAATGAAAACGGTAAGACTTACAATGGCACAGGCGCTGGTCCGTTTCATGGAAAACCAGTACCTTGCATACGACGGTAAGGAAGTGCGTTTCGTCAAGGGAGTGTTCATCATCCCGGGACACGGCAACGTACTCGGACTCGGACAGGCCCTCACTCAGGAAGCTAAGAATCTCGAGGTGTATCAGGGCAAGAACGAGCAGGGCATGGCTCAGGCTGCAGTAGCCTTTGCAAAGCAGATGAAGAGAAAACAGATCTTCGCCTGCACATCCTCGGTAGGCCCGGGCGCAGCCAATATGGTAACGGCCTGCGGTACTGCCACAGCAAACAATATTCCGCTTCTCGTGCTCCCGGGCGACACATACGCATGCCGTCAGCCTGACCCTGTACTTCAGCAGGTAGAGCAGACACAGTCGCTCTCAATCACAACAAATGACGCATTCAAGGCCGTATGCCGCTACTGGGACAGAATAGTCCGTCCTGAGCAGCTCATGAGTGCCATGCTGAACGCCTTCAGAACCCTGACAGATCCGGCCAACACAGGTGCCGTATGCATCGCAATGCCGCAGGATGTAGAGGGAGAGGCCTACGATTATCCGGAATCCTTCTTCGCAAAACGTGTATGGAATCTGGACAGACGCGCTCCTCAGGCAGAGGTTCTCGAGCAGGCCGCAGCTGCAATTAAAAAGGCTAAAAAACCTATCATGATCTGCGGAGGCGGTGTGCGCTACTCCGAGGCTCATGAGGAATTCAGAAAGTTTGCAGAGAAGTTCGGTATTCCTTTCGGAGAGACCCAGGCAGGAAAGTCCGCAGTGGTATGGACACATCCTCTGAACCTCGGTGGCATCGGAACCACAGGATGCTCCGCGGCCAATGAGATAGCGAGAAAGGCAGACCTCGTAATCGGAGTCGGCACGAGATATACGGACTTTACGACGGCTTCCCGCTGGCTGTTCAAAGAGAACGCAAAATTCGTAAATATCAACATCAGCCAGTTCCAGGCTCTCAAGCTCGATGCGGTTCCCGTTGTAGCTGACGCAAAGGTCGCACTGCCCGAGCTCGCTAAACTTCTCAAGGGCTACAAGGCGCCTTACAATGACGAGATCAAAAAAGCCAGGGAAAAATGGCAGAAGGAGCTCGACAGACTGGACAGCTACACATACAAGAACACAAAGAGCTGGAAGGCTCTCATCCAGGATGACAACTCGGATTCGGCACACAGATTCGCAAAGGATCTTGGTGCAGAGCTCACCCAGACAGCGGCTCTCGGACTCATCAATGCGATGATGGATCCCGAGGATGTTGCAATCGGAGCTGCAGGATCGCTTCCGGGAGATATGCAGAGAATGTGGCGCCCGGCTGCAGTTGACACATACAACATGGAGTATGGTTATTCCACAATGGGATACGAGATAGCAGGCGCCCTCGGAGTAAAGTTCGCCATCGGAGACAAGAAAGAAGTCTATGCATTTGTGGGCGACGGAAGCTTCAACATGCTGCACGGAGAGCTCGTGACTGCGGTCCAGGAGAGGAAGAAAATCAACATCTGCCTCTTCGATAACGCAAGCTTTGGCTGCATAAACAACCTGCAGGTAGGGCATGGAAACAAAACCCTGGCCACTGAGCTCCGCTACCGCAATAAGAGCGGTCTCTTCGGAGATTTCATGGACATCGACTATGCCAAGGTGGCTGAGGGATATGGCTGCAAGAGCTATTCCATCAGAACACTCGAGGAGCTCAAGGCAGCATTTGAAGATGCAAAGAAAGTTAAAAACCAGCCTGTGCTCTTCGACATCAAGGTGCTGCCCAAGACCATGACAGACGGATACAGCTCATGGTGGCGCTGCGGAGATACGGAAGTGTCGACACGTCCGGCCAACCGCGCTGCATACAAGGATATGCTCGAGCACCTCAAGACCGCCCGTAAATACTGATTAAAGATCCTTCGCTACGCTCAGGATGACATCATGTGTCATTCGGAGGAGCGAAGCGACGAAGAATCTTAATTCAAGGAAGGAGTAATAAATGGATAAAGTTCTGAAAATAGGAATTGTCGGCTGCGGTGCCATCGGAAAGGACCACTGCAGACGCCTGATCAACACAATTCCGGGCTGCACCGTGGTGGCGGTAAGTGACTACGTGGCAGCAGCTGCCGATGAGACAGCCGCTCTCTACGGAATCAAGTCATATGGTAATGACTGCGATGCCATGATAAAGGACCCTGAGGTCGAGGCTGTGGTCATCACATCAATAGATCCTACTCACCATGACTACGTCATGAAGACACTGGCAGAAGAGAAATGGTGCTTTTGCGAAAAGCCTCTCTCCCAGAATGCCAAGGACTGTGAAGAGATAATGGCGAGGGAGCAGGAGATAGGAAAGAAACTCGTACAGGTAGGATTCATGCGTCGCTACGACACAGGTTATGCCGAGATGAAGCGCATAATCGACTCCGGAGAGATCGGAAAACCAATCCTGATCAAGGCTGCTCACCGCAATGTATCGCAGGGCCCGGGATTTAAGACCGAAAACGGAATCACAAACGTAGCCATCCACGAACTGGATATATGCCGCTGGCTCCTCGGTGACGAATATGAAGACGGCCAGGTAGTAAAGGTGCGTCAGTCATCCAATTCCAAGGAATATGACAATCCTCAGGTGGTTCTGCTCAGAACCAAGAACGGCTGCTTTATCGATGTGGAGGTACAGGTAGCGGACGGTTACGGATATGACATCCAGTGCGAGGTCGTATGCGAAAACGGAACAGTCAAGCTTCCGGACCCATATGCCGTGGTCAGAAGATCCCGTCCGGATCCGAAGAATCTTCCGGGAGAGAACATGCCCATCATGGTCGACTGGAAGGACCGTTTCATCGATGCGTACGATATCGAGTTCAATGACTGGGTAAGCGCCATCCATGACGGGGAGCTCAGAGGACCTTCCTCCTGGGACGGTTATGTGGCATGCGTTGCAGGAGATGCTCTTAATGCATCCCGCGGCACATCGCAGTTTAAGAAGATCGACACCATCGAAAAACCCGATATGTATAAATAAAAAGAGGTTGCGATGAGACTGGCGATTAAAACCTGCACGCTGGATATGAGTTTTGAAGACATGCTCAGATTCTGCGTGGATAACAAAATATCAGCAGTTGAAATAGGAACCGGCAACTGGTCGGGCGCTCCGCACATAGACATCGATAAGATCGTCTCGGATGCAGGCGCCAGGGATGAGTGGTACGGAAAGATAAAGGACGCGGGGCTCGAGCTCTGCGCCCTTAACTGCTCGGGAAATCCCCTCGCATACGAAAAGGACATGGACGTCACCATGAAGACCTTCGAGCTTGCGGGGCAGCTCGGAGTAAAGACCATAGTCATGATGAGCGGACTGCCGGCAGGTTGCCCGGGGGATAAGACACCCGTATGGGTTACGGGCTCATGGCCTCCCGAGATACTTGATACACTGAAATACCAGTGGGAGGAAGTCGCGATTCCGAAGTGGAAAGAGATAGTTAAAATCGCAAAGGACTGCGGAATCGAAAGGATAGCACTCGAAAATCACGCATGGCAGCTGGTGTACAATCCCGAGACCTGCCTGAGGCTGAGAGACGCAGTGGATCCGATGATAGGCATGAACCTCGATCCTTCGCATCTGTTCTGGATGGGAGGAGACCCGATAGAGGCGGCCAGAGTCCTCGGAGATGCGGGAGCGCTCTTCTACGTCCACGGAAAGGACTCAAGGATAGAGCGTCGCAATATCGGACCGAACGGCATCTTTGATACCAGACCGATCGAGGAATACGCCGGGCGTGCATGGAATTATGTAGCCGTAGGCTGCGGACATGACGTGCGCTGGTGGAAGGAGTTCGTGTCAGTACTCCGTATGTCGGGATATGATGATGTGATATCGCTTGAGATGGAGGACATGACCATGTCCATGCTTGACGGACATATGACATCGATCAAGGTCCTCAAGGAAGCAATGAATCTGGATTAGGAATGAAGGATCAGGGCGCGGATGACCGTGCTGATGCCTCCGATAATGAAAACATAGACGATGAGCTTTTTGATAAGTGAGTCGTCTATTTTTTTGTCTATCTGCATGCCAAGCCAGGTGCCGAGCAGCGCTGCGGGGACGGATATTGCGGATATCTGAAGCGAAAACGGAGTTATTATGCCGTTTGCCAGATAGCTTATCAGCCTGAACACGCTTTCAACGAGAAATACCAGGCAGACGCTTCCGCGAAATTCATCCCTGTCCGTGGTCGTTCTCTCAAGGTATACGAGAAAGAGGAGGTTAATCCCAAAGAGCGCCGCCGTCACGCCGGACGAAAAACTCATGACCGCCATGAATACGGCGTTTGGCCGGGCGGTGGCCTCATCTTTTCGGGTCAGCATCTCAAGTCCGAGCAGGATGATAAGTACGCCAAGCGCCACCTTGAGGGTCCAGGAGCTGCTGTATTTAAGAAGCAGAGTGCCCGGGACGATTCCCAGCACAACCCAGAAGCATATCGGAAGCAGCCGCCTCGGATGAATGGAGTCCCTGCTCTTATAAACTATAAAAGCGTTCAGCAGTATGGAGACCGGCAGCATGCCGGGGGATATGTGCTTGTTATCCATGCGGACGGACAGAAGCGGATTAAATATAAGAGGATCACCAAAGCCCACAAGACCCTTGATGATAAAAGAAATCGCGACAACTATGAAAATGTAAATCCCAAGTGATGTTGTCATGCACTAAATTTAGCATTATATACGGACGCAGGCAAACAGAATAAGAGGAGAGTGCACGAAAAATTGACTAAACACCTGCGCCGGGAGTAAACTTCAATTGGGTAATCATTAAGAAAAATTGGGAGGAAAATCTTATGAAGAAGTATTTGGCATTGTTGCTCTCAATGGTACTCGCACTTTCGCTTTTGACAGCGTGCGGCGGCGGTGACAGCGCAGAAAGCGAAGAAAGCGCAGATAAGGTAGAGGTAGGCATCGTGCTCCCTACAAAGGACGAGTCCAGATGGATACAGGATGAGGCTTCCTTTACAACTGCTCTTGAAAATGCGGGATTTACATCGGAAGTTAAATACTCAATGGGAAGCACAGCCACCGAGCTTTCAAATGTGGAGGATCTCGTCGAGAGAGGCATCAAAGTGCTCGTTTTGTGTTCACCCGATGCCAACGCCGCGGGAGCTGCGGTTCAAAAGGCCAAGGAAGCCGGAGTTACCGTAATCTGCTATGACAGGCTCATAAGCGGGACCGATGATGTCGACTACTTTGTGACATTCGACTCCTATGAAATAGGAAAGGCGCAGGGCCAGTACCTGCTGGAGAAATACGCAGGTAAGAAAGACGTGCCGCTTTACCTGTACGCCGGAAATGCAGAAGACGAAAACTCATTCCTGCTGTTTGCGGGCGCGTGGTCAGTCCTTAGCAATGCGGTCAAGGGTGGTCAGTTCAGCATACAGAATTGCCCGGCAGTGGCATCCTTTGCCGGTAAGGAACTCGATATCGTTAAGAACCGCGCGGATCTCGAAAAGATACTCCGCACCATAAATACAAAATGGAATTCTGACGAGGCCGCAAAACTCGCCGCAGCCAATCTTAAAGGTAAAAAGAAGGGTGATGTCGCAATCCTCGCGCCAAACGATGAAACCGCAAGGTCGATAGCCGCGACATTTAAGGCAGACAAGGATGTAAAGAGCTATGTCATAACAGGTCAGGATGCAGACCTCGCATCGCTCAAGGCCATACAGGAATCCAGACAGACCATGACGATCAGAAAGGATACCGGGGAACTCGCCGATGTCACATGCAACATGGTTAAAAAGATCCTGGAGGGAGGAAAGGTTGAGACCACTTCCGAATACGACAACGGTGTCAAGAAAGTCCCGGCTGTCGGCGCGGGGTTTGCCGTGGTTGATGCAGCCAATCTGCCCGATCTGATTTCAGAAGGTGTGTTCAGCCAGGATGAAATAGACGACGCAAAATAATGATGAATATTGTTACACTTGATATATATTAATTGAAAAATAATGCCGTTTATGGCATTATTTTTTTGAGTTACATATAAGTTACATATGGTTTACAACACGGACGTGAAGGTGTATTTATGAGTCAGATTGTATTAATCGTCGATGATGACATCACAAGCCTTAAACTTGCGATGAGCATAATAGAAAAGGACTACAGGGTTGCCACCGCCGTGAGCGGAGAGATGACCCTGAAATACCTTGAGAAAAACAGGCCGGACCTCATACTCCTGGATCTCAACATGCCGGAGATGGACGGACTTGAGGTTATGGAAGTTCTCAAGGCAGATCCTGAATATTCCAAGATCCCGGTCATATTCCTGACCGCCACGCATTCCCCTCAGGTAGAGGCGCAGTGCCTGGATGTGGGTGCGCTCGACTTTGTGAGCAAGCCATTCATCCCGCAGGTACTCAGGAGCCGCGTACGAAGGATACTTGAACTCTACAATTTCAAAGATCAGATGGATGCCATGGTCGAGGAGAAGTCCAAAGAAATAAGAGAGACTTACAACGAACTGTCGGACATCCAGAACAGAGTTATCACGGGTATGGCCGATCTCATAGAAGAGAGGGAGAACAGCACAGGCCGTCACGTCGGAAACGTCCAGGAATATGTGAGGCTGATATGCGATGCTCTCAGAGAGCGGGGACTTTATGCAGCTCAGGTAACAGAAGAGTTTACAGGCGTTATGTGTAATGCAGCGGCGCTTCATGATATCGGAAAAATAAAGATAAAGGATGCCATACTCCAGAAGGAAGGAACTCTCTCCGAAGAAGAATTCGGCATCATGAAAAATCACACAAGATACGGAGCCGATATCATAGATGAACTGCTGGCGGATCTCCTGGAAGAACACGACCTCAGGATTGCACACGACCTGGTTTTGTACCATCACGAGAGATGGGACGGCAGCGGATAT
This sequence comes from uncultured Eubacteriales bacterium, assembly GCA_900318105.1. GTDB lineage: Bacteria > Bacillota > Clostridia > Peptostreptococcales > Anaerovoracaceae > Crickella. The sequence goes on along the minus strand of ONJG01000052.1, from coordinate 7,818 downwards.
CCTGAGGGGCTTGCAGGAAATAACATACCGCTTGCGGGACGCATCATGGCTGTGGCCGATACATTTGATACGCTCTGCGAGGATTGCCTCAAGGAAGGAAAGGACAAGAGCGGAGAGATAGTATTTACCACGATGTCGGAGTTTGCCGGAACCAGCCTGGATCCTGAGATAACGGAAGCCTTCCTGGCGCAGAAAGATAAACTGAAAGCGATGAAAAAGTAAGAGGGAGTAGTATGAACGATTACATTAGCAGACGTGAGAGACGGAGAGAACTGCTGATTACCACAGCGTATACTTTCTTTTCCGTGCTCATGATAATAGTGAGCCAGATGGAGTCATGGCCGCTTTTCTACATCCCGCTGATAGCAGCGGAGCTCGCTTTTATCTGGTGGGCATATGTATCCAAGTTCAACAGCTATCTCTTCCGTGCGTCCATCGTAACGCTGGCGACATGTCTCAACGTATTCCTGTACGGCATACAGGGGGAGAACTTTTTGGTGCTGATACCGACCATCTGCACGCAGTTTGTGCTGCTGTCCCTGTATGAAATCGTGCGGATAATTGACATTGTTGTGGCCGAAACCGTGGTGCTCTTTATATACCACGCGGTGGTCAATTACCAGACGCTGATACCCGATACGCACCTTGAGAGAAACCGTCTGATACTGCAGCTTTTCTCGCTGATTGCACTGATTATACTCTGTATCTACAGAATCAGACATCACGTGCAGGAGGAGGAAGACACCATACTGCTGGAGGACAGGGTCAGAAAAGAGGCTAAGATCAAGGACGACTTCGTAGCCAACACATCACACGAGCTGCGTACTCCGGTCAACACCATCTCCGGAATGTGCGAGATACTGCTTCAGAAACCGCTTTCTGACGACATCCACAGAAATGTGGTGGACATCCAGATGACGAGCGTGGAGCTCCAGAACATCATAAGCGATGTCATGGACTACTCGGCTCTTGAGTCGGGCAACCTCCATCTTTCACCGCGCGAGTACAATATCACATCCACAATCAACGACGTTATGAATACAATGGTCTTTGAGAACAGCGAGAAGAACCTCGAGATTCTCTTTGACTGTGACCCCAATATTCCGTGCCTGCTCGAGGGAGATGAGCAGCAGCTCAGACGCATACTCAGCAGCCTTATCAGTAACGCGATCAAATTCACCAAGGAAGGCGGTGTAATCGTAAGCGTTACATACAGGGAGGAGAAATACGGAATCAACCTTATTATCTCCGTAAAGGACACCGGTATCGGTCTTTCGCTCGAGGAGCAGGAACAGATACTCAGAGGTTTCTACCAGCAGGACAGCGACAGAAACAGAAAGAGCAGCGGAATGGGTCTCGGACTGACCATATCATCCTCGCTCATCAAGCTGATGGGCGGTTTCATGACCATCAAATCCAAACCGGGCTACGGCAGCGATTTCACATTTGCCATCCCGCAAAAGGTGGTCAAGAAAGATCCGTGCATATCTCTCCAGCATCCGGGAACCATCAAGCTGGTATGGTTCTACAATTCGCGCTCGGATAATGCGTTAATAAGAGACGCGCTGGCAGAGCAGATCAACCATTTTGCGGACTATTTCGGAATCGCCTCGCAGAGGGCTTCATCCCTTGAGGAGGTCAAGCGTATAGCATCCAAGGAATGGGGCATTTATCTGGTGCTCGGAAAAGAAGAATACATGCAGGACAAGGAATACTTCGATGCGCTCGCCGGCATGATTACCGTAGTTCTCATACTGGAATACGGAGACGACACCCATATCGCATCCAAGATCCATGTGCTGCACAAACCATACAACTCGATCATGCTGGCTGAGATCCTCAACGGAAGAGAGCAGCCGAGTGCATCGAGGAGGAAGAGACAAAAGGAATTTGTCGCACCGACAGCCAAGATCCTGGTTGTGGACGACAACCTCATGAACCTCAAGGTCGTGGAAGGCCTGCTGCGCAAGTACCGCATCAAGATCGTGACGGCCACATCGGGAGACGAGGCGCTCAATCTCATCGATTCCAGGGACTACGATTTCGTATTCATGGATCACATGATGCCGGGAATGGACGGAGTGGAGTGTTTCCACCACATCAGGAGCAAGCCGGGCTCGTACTTCGCACAGGTACCGATTATCGCCCTGACGGCAAATGCAATTGCCGGATCGCGTGAGATGTTCCTTAACGAAGGCTTTAACGAGTTCGTGGCCAAGCCTATAGATACCACGCTTCTCAATGACGTGCTGCAGCGGTTCATACCTATCGAAAAACAGATAGAAGGAACTGATATTGATGAGGCAGTGGAGCTGCAGGAAGCCGAAGCTGCAGAGGCGGCCGAAACTTCCGCACCTTCAAGCCTGGAAGGCATGAAGGCCGGAGCACATGATACACGGAAATCAGACGGAGACATGGAGCTCGAGGGTATAGACATGGAAGCTGCCATACTTTACTGCGGCTCCATGGAGGATTTCAAGGAACTGGCAGGCGTGTACTGCAGCAGCGGCGAGAAATACACAAAGCAGCTCAAAGATGTATTCGATGCCAAAGACTGGAAGAATTATGCGATACTCGCGCATACGATCAAGAGCACTTCCAAGACGCTCGGGGCCAATGGACTCGCAGAGCTCGCATTCACGCAGGAGATGGCAGGAAAAGAAGAAAACGAAGACATCATCCTGATGCATCACGACCAGTTCGCCGAAGAATACGACCGCATGCTCAAAATGCTGGACAATTATCTGGATGGCGGAGAGGAAAAGCCGGAAGCAGATAAAACAAAAGATAAAGATAAAAGAAAAGGCAGTACAAAGGCCAAAACAAAGGAAAAGGCCGGGGAAAAGGGTAAAGACAAAGCAAAAGATAAGTCCGGAAGAAAAGAAGTAGAGGACTGGGACGCCCTGAGAGCGGAGCTGACAGACTGCCTCGAGAGGTTTGAGGCCACTGCCTTTACGGAATGCCTGGACAAATACAGCGACCGGACACTTGACGGCAGACTGCTGACGGATGTCCTCAGCGGGGTTGAGAAAAAAGCTCAGTCCTTTGATTTCGAAGGCGCGATTGCAGAGCTTAATGTGATCGGAGGTGAGGCATAATGAAGAGAATTAGTGATTATATATTCTCGCAGGATAGAACTCTTGAAGAAAGAAGATTTGTATTTGCCTCACTGCTGGTATGCTTTTCGCTGTTTGTCGTTTTCGTCACGGTGATTCTGACTCAGTCCAGGAGGCTGCTGGCTGTTGCATGCCTGGTGGCCATTATCGTCACAGCCCTTATAACGAGAGTTTCGCTTCGCAGGAAAAGATACAATGCCGGAAGCATTACAATAGTTCTCATTTCTCAATTGCTTATTCTCCCGATGGGATATCTCACGGGCGGTGGAATACACAGCGGAGCGCCGTTCTGGCTGATACTCGGGGGAGTTATAGTATTCCTGCTCTTCAGGGGCAGACAACTGTTTATTTTCGGATGTACGGCTCTTATGTCAATTAGCGCAAGCATATACCTTGGAGTTTCACATCCCGAATGGGTGGTGCCGCTGCATGAGGGCATCACCGAGGAATCGGATACATTGCTCTCCCTGATACTGGTAACAGCCATAATTGGAGGCGTATATCTTGTTCAGAGCAAGGTCCTCGAAAACGAGCTTAAAAACGCCAGGGAAAAGTCAAAGGAAGTCGAAAAACTGAACAGGACTCAAAACAATTTCTTCTCATCCATGAGCCACGAGATACGTACTCCTATCAGCACGATAATCGGACTTAATGAGATGAACATGCGTGAGAAGAATCTCCCGCAGGAAGTCCTGGAAAACACATACAATATACAGAACGCGAGCAAGATGCTGCTCACTCTCATCAACGACCTGCTGGATATGTCCAAGATCCAGTCGGAAAAGATGGAAATCGTTCCGACCGAATACGACACCAGCCGCATGCTGAGCGATGTGACGAATCTGCACTGGAACCGTGCGATCGAAAAGGAGCTCAGGTTCGACATACAGGTCGGAGAGAATATACCGCAGTACCTGTACGGTGATGAAACCAGAATCAAACAGGTCATCACAAACCTCCTGACCAATGCGATCAAGTATACCGAAGAAGGCTCGGTCATACTGAGATTCGGAGGAGACTATATAGGTACGGATAAATTCATGCTGACGGTCGAGGTGGAGGATACGGGCATAGGTATCCGTAAGGAAAACATACAGTACCTCTTCGATGCGTTCCGCCGCGTGGAGGGACAGGAAACCAGAAACATCGAGGGAACAGGACTCGGACTTGCCATATCCAAACAGCTCACGGAGCTTATGGGCGGTGCGCTTACCGTTGACAGTATCTACACCAAGGGCTCAACATTCCGTGTGGAGATTCCGCAGGGAGTTGTTTCAACGGCCACCGGAACGTTCAGAAAGCCCGGCATCATCGCAAACGAGGCCGAGGAATATCAGCAGTCGTTTGAGGCGCCTGAGGCCAGAGTGCTCGTCGTCGATGATAACGATATGAACAGAATAGTCTGCCAGAAACTCCTGAGAGAGACCAAGGTCAAGGTGGACACGGCCAAGTCCGGACAGGAATGTCTGGAGCTGACATCGCAGAACCACTACGATGCGATCCTGATGGACCACGAGATGCCGCAGATGGACGGTATAGAAACTCTGAGGAGACTCAGGCAGCAGCCTGAGGGTCTGTGCAGGAACACCCCGGTAATCGCTCTTACGGCCAACGCCGGAAGCGACAGGGAGGCATTTTATATCGAAAGAGGTTTCTCGGCATATCTGGCCAAGCCGATTCAGTCAGCCCAGCTCGAGGCGCTGTTGCTGGCGAGTCTGCCGCCTGATCTGATCGAAAAGAAGAATGTCGTAACGCACGAAGAGGTGTTCAACACCTACGAGACGGTGCACAAGATTCCGTTCATGATCACGACGGACAGCATCTGCGATTTGCCGGATGACATCCTGAGAGAAATGGACATCAAGGTGATGCCGTACTACATCGAGACAAGCGTCGGAAGATTCCGCGACCTGAGCGAGATAGATGCGGACAATCTCCAGAACTACCTCCTGAGCTCGGGACAGATGGCTTATTCCGAGCCTGCGCCGGTCGAGGAATATGAGAAGTTCTTCGGAGACGTACTGACAGAGGCCAGGTTTGTGCTCCATCTCTCAAGCGCCAAGGCGATAAGCAGCGCGTATAAAAATGCGGAGATAGCAGCCAACAGCTTCGGCAATATAATGGTAATGGATACGGAGCAGATATCCGCGGGCCTCGGCATGGTGGCCGTAAAAGCGTCCGAACTGTTCAAGAGCGGACTCAGACTTGAGGAGGCGCTGGAAGAGCTCGAGCGCTACAAGAAGAGGATACGGCTGAACTTCCTCGTACCGTCGCTGCTGGATGTCAATACCAAATACAGCGTGAAACTCATGCCGCGCATCCTCATGAACGTACTCAACTTCGAGCCGGTATTTACGATAAAGAAGGGAAAACTCAGAATCAGACGTTTCCTGTTCGGATATATCAGAAGCACGTCCAACCAGTTCGTCAGGAGCTGTCTGCAGGACAGAAGCAAGATCAAGACGGACAGGCTGTATGTAATCTTCTCAGGATATCCGCTTGAGCAGAGGGCGCTGATACTCGAAAACATATCGAAGTACATACAGTTCGACGAGGTGATAGTAAACAAAGCATCGGCTGCTTCGTTCGCCAACCTCGGAGCAAACTCGGTGGGACTGGTATACGAAAGCAAGACAGCCGAGTAGCAAACCCGGAATTGGCCTAAGATGGCCTGCATATCAAATAAGCTGACAGCACTATAAAGGGGGATGCCTCGCATCCCCCTTTGTAATTGGACTGTTTTTCAGCATCCTAATTCATTATTATGACCTTGTTGCGGCCCTGCTTTTTGGATTCGGCGATGTGCTCCTGGAGCCTGCCTGCAATGCTGTCGATATTATCCGACTCTCTGATTGCGCATATGCCCGCAGTTACGGTCACGGCATTTCCGTCCGGCATCAGGAGGTCTTTTTCGCATCTCTGTCTGATTTTCTCTGCGATGGCCTCCACCTCTTTTACATCCGCATCGTTCAGAACGAGTATGAATTCATCTCCGCCGTATCTGACCGGAAGATCCGTCGGGCGGCTTTCCATCCTCAGGAATCCGGCAAACTGCGCGAGCATTTCGTCACCCTTCATATGACCGAATTTCTCGTTAACTTTTGAGAAGTTGTCGAGGTCGAAGAGCACGAGATGTGAATGTGCGTTTCCGCTTTCGACAAGTTCGGTTTCCTTATCCCAGAGCACCGAACGATTATAGACATCAATCTTGCGTTCTTTATACAGGTCGACGATTTCTCCCACCAGGCCGTGTTTGCCGTTGATGGTATCTTCAAATCCGCGGGACCAGTAGTAAGTGGGGTGGTCGTCCCCGTCAGGCGCTGTAAATGTCGCATCATAACTGATGACATCCAGCTGCTGAATAGCCTTGAGGTCCTCGCTCTGGTAGCGCTCGCGGTCTTCCGGAGGCAGGTAATCCAGGTCGAGAACGGTCTTGCCGATATATTCGCTGCGCTTCATATTAAAGAATTCCGAATACGCTTTATTAAAGAAGAAGAATCTCGCATCTTCGTCCTTCATGAATATCGGGTTCGGCAGGTTGTCAACGGCTGCCAGCAGGAAGTCGTAGCGCGCCTGCAATCTCTCCAGCTCCGCGCGGAGTTGTTCATCTTGCTGTTGTATCATCTATAATCTCCAATCTCTAATCTCTGATTCAGTCCTGGGCATTCGGGTAAATGACGATGGTAAACTCAGTGTCCCCGCCCGGCGAGCTCTTGATTGTTAAATCTGCCCCGACTTCGCTCTTCAGTCTGCTCCTGATGTTCTCAAGGTCATCCTGACTGTAGGCCGAAGTATCCGGGTTTTTCGGATCAAATCCGATTCCGTTGTCACTTATCTTGATCTGAACGCCGTCATCTGCGATTCTTCTTGTTGAGATAGTGACTTTGCCGCCGCCGTCCTTTCCGGCGATATTGTGCTTTACGGCTATCTCAACCAGCGGCTCAAGCGTCATAGGCGGAATCTCGAATTCGCTGATATACACGTCATAGTCAGCACTCAGCTTGTCCTCAAGGCGGAGCTCCTCAAGCCCGATGTAAGCCTTGACGAGATCAAGTTCCCTGGAAAAAGGTGCCAGGCCGTGAGTTTCAAGCTGCTCGATTATATTCATCATGTAAGAGGAGAAAGCCATGGATATTCTCTGAGCCATCTCCGGGTCCGTCTCACACAGATAATAAATCGAAGTCATGACATTGTTTACAAAATGCGGTTTAAGTCTGTTTCTTGAAAGTGCATAGTCGCGCTTCAGTACTGCAGACTCCTCAAGCTCAATAAACTGAGGTGCTTCCGTGTTTTTTTTGCTTCCGAATAATCCCATAATTCACCAAAACCTCACTGTTCTGTTAAAAAACGGCCCAAAAAATGATTGAGAAAAACGGAAAAGTGTAACCGTTCTGTAACCGTTTGTAGATATAATTTAACATTTTAGAAATTGGACGTCAATAATAAGAAAAATATTATTGCGACTTTGTGTTTTTACGTCTAAAGAAATTATAGGTCGCAAACAGTTACAGATAGGACAATCAGAGCCCGTAAAGCATCCCGGAAAACTCCGCGAAAATGCGATGAAATCAATGCCTGATTCCTTGACAAATCGGGGTTCTTAATGTAACATCAACTGTGCTATGCGCTGATGTAGCTCAGTAGGTAGAGCACTTCCTTGGTAAGGAAGAGGTTTCGGCAGTTCGAGTCTGCTCATCAGCTC
>ONJG01000054.1 GCA_900318105.1 uncultured Eubacteriales bacterium | reverse complement strand
GCCTAGATACAGATTAGAGCAACCCAGTCAAAAAAAACCTTTCTGTTAGACGTGATTGACTCGTGATTGTAGACAGTGATATACTATAACAACAATTTAAAGACTGGGTGAGCTATCACCCTACCTGGGGGAGTCGAGGCTTATGCTGAGACTCCCTCAGTGTCTATCGGAGGAATGATATGGCGAAAAAACACTTTACTACCTTTGAAGAACAAATCCAGATTCTTAGCGACAGAGGCTTATTGTTTCATTCAAAAGAAACTGCGATACAGGCTCTGAAAAGATATGGATATTACAACATAATTAACGGCTATAAGGACTCTTATATAACTATCGATGATAATGGCAATGAGCGTTATAAAGAAGGGGTATCATTTGAACAGATATATTCCTTATATTGCATGGATAGATATGTTCGCAACGCCATACTAGATTCAACTTTAGATGTGGAGGATATGCTTAGAAATGCCCTGGCGCATACAATCGCAGAATCATTTGGTGAAGAGGAAAGCGCATATATGAACGCTGAGAATTATCATTCTGGAATTAAAAGGAAATCAAGATTTAAGAGAGACGACATTCTTAAAAAATTCCAGAAGATACTTTCTGATAACGATCAAGAGCCAATCAAATACTATAGAAATAATTACGGAAATGTGCCGCCTTGGATTATGCTTAAAGGAGCAAGTTTCGGGAACCTTGTTAATTTCACAAAACTGCAAAAGGGGCCACAAAAGAATCGGGTACTTTCACTGCTATCAGGACTCCCCGCCGAAACCATCGGAAGCATTCAGGAGGTAAAAGACCTTTTAATGGATACACTCTTTGTCTGTTTAGACTATAGAAATACCGCTGCACATGGTTGGAGAATATATAACTATGAAAGTTCTTCGACTTTCAGATATTCACGCATATTGCACTCAAGACTTGGCATTTCCGAGGCTGATTACAGGCACGGAAAAGGAAAAACTGGAATAACAACGTTACACTCTGCACTGAGCTTTCTTGACAATCATTCTCCTGCGGTAAGCTTGCAGGCGGGAGCTACCGTTGCTATTGAGGAGCACTGCGAAACATATCCAGAAGACTTGAAATGTCTACAGGACTATATAAACTTTGCTGTAGTCGACGCAAGCATGTAATAAGTTATACTGCTTCATAAAAACTGCCCTTCGATTAAAAAATCGAAAGGGCTTCTTTTTTCGGTTGCCAATGCTCAACTTAATCATTAGGAGGATCTATTTCTTCTTTTTCCGTTTCCCTTGGCCATGCTTTGGACCTATCTTATTTTCAATTCTAATCTGCTTAACAAAGTCAGTATGCTCTTTTGACGGAATCCTGAAAGAAAACACAGTCTGGTTTTTTGCGTTGCTTACAGCAAAATCTCCTAGGGCAATTATATCCATTCCGATGAGAACCTGTATGCCTTGACTGCCTATCTCAGTGCCGCACGCTTGGACATTTTTTACAAGCAAGCTGTTTGGAAGCAAAACATCTATCATATAAACATGTACTACCTTTGTTCCAGATGGAGTAGAAATGTTAATCATTCCAGTGGGGACTAAGTCAAGCTGTTTAACTACGTCTTTCGAGATACAAGTCCTGGTTGCTCCCGTGTCCCACTGAGCTTTCCCTGCGCATCTTTTTTCTTGAGAGATTAACTCAACATCATTGATAAGCGTTTGAGTAATCCCTTCATATTTCGTTGTATAAGCATGATAAACTGTCTGTTGTTTCGCCATTATTTATGAAAGATAAACTGTTGCAATATAATTAGTGTAGGCGGCCTCTGTTCCATTGCATTCTTGAACAATAAAAGTCCCCAATGGCTCTGTTTCCATTGTCTTGTTAACGGCTTCTGAATATGAACTGAAAGATCCGAGAACTTGCTCGCTTTTTATAGCAAGAAAAGAAGCTCCATATTTTGCAAAGAGGTCATCATAATTGTCTATGAACCATTTAAAATCTCTTTCTTGCATAACACCGACTCCTTTCTGTCAGACAATTCTATATTTTTTTATAAAATATGTAAACCACTACATATTGTGGTCAACGCTCACAAAAAACAGCCCCTCGATTTTTTAATCGAAGGGGCTTATTTTTGCCCAGCTGACCAACGGTCTTAACTTAATGACGTTGGTCCGAAGACCGGCCATCTACCACTCTCTTTAACATGCAAATTATCTCTGTTTTACCCGATGAAGTGTATGTCTCCGATGAACGGCAGTGGTTCCGTGCTGCCCGTGACTGCTCTGTATATGCCCATAATCCAGAATACAAATACCGCCACCGAAACCAGCCAACCTATCATGCCGCCTACCAGCGGAAGCGCTGCCAGCACTCCACCGACTATGCTCAGTATGTTAATAACCATGGCCTGGTTGAGGTGATGATTTACGAATCTGTCAGTTCTGTCACCGATCAGCATCGCTATAATAAATCCTACCCATGTAATATACGCAGCTACAGCTGCAATCTTGTTGTTGCTCATCCTGAAAATACTCCTTTGGCAATACTTTTCCTTTATTAACTATTCCGTTTCGAATACCGCTCTGTATTCGACATCCTCGCTCACGAAGAGCTATTTAATCAGGTGTCTCCTCCTTCGTGAAGTGATATGTCTCACCGCCTTCAACCTCCATCAGGAGTCCGTCTTCACCCTCTTCGCTTATGGTGACAATATAGTCGGTGTCGGTGTCATCAATCTCCGAATTAAGATTGCCGGAAAGCGCCTCACCATCCTGCTTGAGGAACCATCCGTGAACGGCTCCGTCTGCAAGCAATACAGAAACAGACCATTGATCGTCATGTTCCCCATCATCCGGCTTAACAATAATCAGAAAATTCTGATTTCCATCGGTAAATGTGCCTGTGCGTGTCCAGGTAAAGTTATTGTCACCACCCGAAAAACCACATGCAGAAATTCCTATCGCCATGACCGCAGTCAGCAGTAAAAAAACAAGCTTTTTCATCTGAATTCCCTCCTACCTTGTTATTCTTCCATTATCAGCTTTATCGTTACGTCTGAGTTCGACAGCAGCTCTGTGAGCTCCTCTTCGCTCATGTTTTCTATGTGCCCCAGTTTTGTATATGCCCAGCTATTAGATCCGTAAAAGACCACCAGCTGATTGCTTGAATACAAAACTATATCTCCGGGGCTTGTGGTCATCTGAACGTCATTGCTCGGAAGCGTTGTTCCGATTGAGCCCACCTGTTCAAAGCCTCCGTATCTGCTCATGTTTATCACGACTGGGCTTTCCTGAGCCATTTCCTTTAGTTTCGCTACGGATTCGTTATCCAGCCACGAGACTGAAACTATTGTGTCGTCTATATACATCGTGAGTTCTCCTTCCTTATCCGTTTCAACAGGCGCCTCATTTGCCGGTGGGTTTTCGACGGGCCGGCATGCAGCAAAGCTAATTAAAAGCAGCGCTGTCAGCAATGAAATTATGATTATTTGCTTTGCACGTATTATGTTCATTTCTTGTATATCCTCCACAAATTTCGGGTTGCATTTCTACACTATCTCATATTGCAGAAATTCACTTTTTAACAATATAGTATTTCGTTTCCATTAAAGCAGGCATCCTTTCTCGTCTTTGTACACGGCATCTGTTGTACCGCCGCACTTACTGCATCGATATGATTTGTACCCGAAGCCTTCTCCATAACCTCCAAAGCCTGTTTCCAGCTCAGAGGATCCGCAGAATGCACAAATCAACTTAGCCTTTCCATCGCGGTTGTCAACATACCTATGCTGTCCATAGTTAGGCAAACTCTGTATACGTTTGTTTGCAGATCCGTTGAAGCTGAGATCTACACGTCTTGCATCATCATCTGTCATCGACCATTTGCCATCTGCCATTTCTCAATCCTCTTTACTTCCTTCATACTTCGCCGGTACCGCCTCCTACGACCTTCTTTATAAGATCGTCATCTCTCAAATCTTTGTTTATGGTCATGGTTCCTCTAACTCTATTGTTCGCTATATATTAATCATTATTATTCTTTTCTTCTTTTGCAGTATTACCGATTTAATATTGCTCCATTTAGATAACGGGCTTTGATATTATGCTTTGTCCCGATATAGCAGAACCGTTCAACTGTCTGCTCAGGCGAGAGTTTTCTGGCAGCATCGGACAGCCCGTCAATAACCAGAGCGTCAAATACTGAGCCCGGCTCCAGTGAGCCTGTACCGCCGAATAACCGTCCGCTCTGCTTTGTAGCCATCCAGAATGCTTCCGGGAAAGTAATCTTGCGGTTATCTTCCGGTTCATAGAAGTTTTTCAGTTTTGACAGCTGAACTGAACGGGCAACCTGAGTGTAAACTCCAATATGGTGACCGGCAGAGATGTCACTTCCCAGTCCTATCTTCATACCTTTATCCAGAAGAGCCCCCGTCTGCATGATGCCGGCTATAACGCTTATAGTCGCATCCGGGCACTGAACAGCGTAGCAGTCGTATTTTTGCATGATACGGATATCATCTTCGGACGGAAAAATGAAATGCCCTCCTATGACAGGTCCGTTATCCATCAGCCCGGCTCTCTCGTAGATTTCAGTATCGCACGAACACTCCGGGAACAGCAGCCTGGCCTGCTCTGCCTCCCATATCGACTCAACAAGATGCGTCTGCATGCCGACATTATACTTTTTACCAAGTTTGCCGAGGCCATTGATCAGCTCACGTGTGCACGTAGGTGCGAATCTCGGAGTAAGTATCGGCTTCGTATTGCAGTTGCCGCTGTACTTTTCCAGGAAATCCTCGGTCTCCCGAATCGAGCGCTCTGTATCCTCCAGCAGGTCCTCCTGCGCGCTGCGATCCATGTTTACCTTTCCGACAAATCCTTTGATGCCCTTCCGGTCCATTCTTTCCAGCAGATACGATGTCGCTTCGGAATGGATGGTTCCATATACGCATGCATGCATAGTACCATTGGCAATCATGTCGTCTACAAAAGCATCATAGGCCAGTCTTGCGAATTCAATATCAGCGTATTTTGCTTCCATCGGGAAGGTGCATTTATCGAGCCAGTCCGCCAGGAGCAAATCCATTTCAAGCCCTCTGTTCAGATACTGAGGCGCGTGAACATGAAGATCCGAGAATGCGGGAATAAGCACCCCGGTCTCATAATCCGTGACCGGAACATGTGCATATTCCTCAGGCAGCTCAGACCATATGCCCTTCACTCTGCCATTTTCTACTGCAATGTAGCTGTCAGGGTGAGATGCCAGATGTTCTCTGTCTTCTGAATAAACTATATCCGCATGAATAATTTGCATCTTGTATACCTTATCTCCATTCCAAGCATATCCGAGTATTGTTTCTAAACCACTGTGTATCCTTCTGATGCTAAAATGCTCAGAGCTCTCTCGAAGTTATCTTCTTTCACTAGAATATAGTCGGTGTTATAAGTCGATACGGCAAATATGCCGATTTTATGCTCTGCGAGTATGCCGGACAGCTTTGACAGAATGCCAATCAACGAAAAGTCGAGCACCCCCTGAATACGGAAACCTTTCCACCCATCATCACGCTCGATTGTATTTTCCGGTGTATCCTCTGTTTTACACACCAGGGACAATTCTTCATCTGTCTTCCCAATGAAGTAAAAATCGGATTCCATATCTATGCTTGATACTTCCGCCACTTTACACACCGTCAGCTTATAATCAATTCTCTTCAATTCCATCTGTTTTTCCTCCGTAAATTTGAATATGTCACTTGCTTCTTTCTGCAAGACAACGTCGGTATTCATATATCATTTTGTCATAAATGTTCCGTCCACAATTCCGCAGTGCCGTGCGGAACTATCTCCTCAATTGATTCAATTTGAGAATTGCAAATGACAACGTCCTCGATGAAAACACCATCCTCATTAAGTCCCCATTCGCATTCCAGAAACTCGGAGTTGCCATATCTTGCACGTCCTGTGAAACTATTCCCATCCGTATCTACGATGCAGACATATTTTCCATCGTATTCTGCCAGATTCATTTAGAAACTCTTTTGTCCTTTCAACTGCTCTTTGGAGATACAGAATTACCTCTCCTCGTCCATATTGGATTTCAATTCCACTATGGACGAATATGCCTCTGGTGTCAATATACTCGATTCTCAATTTAACCATAGTCCCTCACCAAAAGAGGCCGCAGATGCGGCCTCCAAATTGAGTGGAGATGATGTTCAGTTCCATGCCGGAAACCCTGCACAGGATATTCTTCCAGAGGACCTGATTAATATTGTATCAGCCTAAGCTTACTACCTCTTGTTTAATCTAAGATCCTTCCGTCTCTTGAGATAGTTACCACCTGCCATGGTATGAACTTGCCGCTGTTTCTGAGTGCGTTCTCCGCTGCTCTCTGAAGTCCTCCGCAGCAAGGCACTTCCATACGAACGATGGTCACGCTCTTGATATCGTTGTTCCTGATGATATCTGTCAGTTTCTCTGTATAATCCACTGCATCTAGCTTCGGGCATCCGATAAGAGTGATCTTGCCCTTCATGAAGTCCTCATGCATATTGGCATAGGCATATGCTGTGCAGTCTGCTGCGATCAGTAGCCTGGCTCCGTCATAGAATGGCGCTTCCGCCGGAAGGAGCTTGATCTGGCAAGGCCACTGGCCGAGTCTGGAAACGCGGCTCACATTCGCCGCTTGCTCCTCGCGATCCTCCTGCTCTGTCTTGAACTGCATCATCCTTGACCCCGGGCATCCGCCCTCGTGTATATGTTCCATCTTCTTCTCCTCCGCTTTCTTCACCTGTGCTGCCTTGACTGCTGCCTCATCATATGCAGGAGCCTCTCTTTCCTCGAATGTGATAGCTCCGGTCGGGCAGTTTGGAAGGCAGTCGCCTAAACCATCGCAGAAATGCTCTCTCATCAGTTTTGCTTTGCCATCTACTATATCTATCGCACCCTCGTGGCATGCCTCTGCGCACAGTCCGCAGCCGTTGCATTTTTCTTCATCTATGTGGATTATCTTTCTGATCATCGTACTTTCCTCCTCTTGTCTTTCCACTGTGAGTATAGTAAAGTACAGGATGTAAGTATGTGGTTATAACCACATTTTTGAAATCTTTATTGATTTTTTTGGAGAATAGAATGACTAAAGTGGATATAACGAAGTCTGTGATCTTCAGGGGCATGAGCGACTCTGAAACAGACGCAGCAATGAAAGCTCTTGCTGCCACCGAGCAGAGTTTTGCAAAAGATGAGATCATACTGCATGCAGGTGATACGACTGAAGTGATGGGGATGGTCCTTGATGGAAGCGTCCGCGTAGAGAGCAACGATATATGGGGCAACCGCACCATTCTGAGTCATGTTGAAGCCGGGCAGGTATTTGCCGAGACATACGCACTTCTCAAAGTCGAACCGTTACTTGTTGATGCGGTCGCTAATCAGGACTCCCGGGTGCTGCTTCTCAATATGGGCTCAATTGTCAGAGCAAGCGATTCATATGCATGGAGGCTCAAGCTGATCTCAAACATGCTCAGCATATCTATGCGAAAGAATCTGATGCTGTCAGGCAGGATCTTTCATACATCACCAAAGAGCATCCGTGGAAGAGTGACATCTTATCTTAGCAGCGTTTCTTTGAAGACCGGCTCTGACGAATTCGATATCCCGTTCGACAGACAGCAGCTTGCGGACTACCTGAATGTTGAGAGGACCGCTCTTTCCAAGGAGCTCGGAAAGATGCAAAGTGACGGACTCATCCGGGTAAAGAAGAACCACTTCAAACTGGAGCACTGATGCCATTACCGATATTTAAAGAATTGAAGATGTATCCGGAGGCACTATGCCTCTACCTTCAATCGTCATTATCAGGTATAAATTTCAACTTCTGTCTTTCAGCCGTTTATCGAGCCACATTGCAGCATATGAACATGAGGCTTCTACCTTTCCGCCACGCTTTTCAATCTCATCCACAGCCGCCTGAACAAGTTTTGATGCCACCCCCTGCCCTCTGAGGCTCTCATCCACAAAAGTGTGGTCGATTGTATAGACCCCATCCGATGTCTCCGGAAAAGTTATTTCAGCAAGGGTTTTCCCTGATTCGTTCTGCATGAATAATCTGTTTTTCTCTATGGTAAACATCTTGTTAGTTCCTCCTGTATCAGTTCAGATGCGTTGCTCTGCCATCACCATCTATTGGGATCTTATCTCCGAGGAATGTCGGTTCAGGTTTTACTATGCATTTTAGGAAATCCTTGTCTCTTGCAAGAACTTCTCGCGCTTCTCTTCCATATCGCCCTGCGTATTTTCGCTGATTTGCGGCAACTCCGCATACTTTAATTCCGAGTGATTTGCCTATCTTGAGCGCTCTAAAGAGATGGTATTTCTGAGTAACAACAATTGCGCGATCGACACAAAAGACCGCCTTAGCTCTGTACATGGAATCATAGGTTGAAAAACCGGCGAAGTCCAGAAATACATCCTCCTCCGGTACGCCCTGCGCCAACGCATATTGG
>ONJG01000059.1 GCA_900318105.1 uncultured Eubacteriales bacterium | reverse complement strand
AGATAGGCCAGCATCATGAGTGCGTTTCTGCTTTTTGTAGATACTTTCATATTATTTGTATTCTTCGGCCCAGCGCTCGAAGTAGTCTATCTGCATTGCGTGCTTGACCTCTGCGAGGGTCTGACCTGCGGCTTTTCTGGCCTCGGCTGTTCCCTCGGTCAGGGCCGCTATTACTTCCTCCGGATGAGCCTCGAAATAAGCTCTCTTTTCGCGGATCGGAGTCAGGAACTCGTTGAGCACCTCGAAGAGGAACTTCTTGACCTTGACATCTCCGAGTCCGCCCCTCTGGTAGTGGGCCTTGAGTTCATCGAGGTTTTTATACTCCGGCAGATACTTCTCAAACGCGTCTTCCTTGCAGAATGCATCGAGGTAAGTAAATACCGTATTTCCTTCTATCTTACCCGGATCCTCAACCCTGAGATGCCCCGGATCTGTGAACATCGACATAACTTTCTTGCGGAGGGTTTCCTCGTCATCCGAGAGGTAAATGGTGTTACCCAGGGACTTGCTCATTTTAGCCTGTCCGTCCGTGCCCGGAAGCCTGAGGCATGCATCGTTCGGCGGGAGATAAATCTCGGGCTCGACGAGCACGTCGCAGTTGTATGTTCTGTTGAAAGATCTTACAATCTCCCTGCACTGCTCGAGCATTGGCTCCTGGTCCTCTCCGACAGGCACGATAGTGGCCTTGAAGGCCGTGATGTCGCTGGCCTGGCTGATGGGGTATGTAAAGAAGCCCACCGGCACGCTGTCTCCTGCAAAACCTCTCATCTTAATCTCCGACTTGACGGTCGGGTTCCTCTGAACTCTCGATACCGTGACGAGATTCATGTAGTATACGGTCAGCTCGTGGAGCTCGGGAACCTCGGACTGTATGAGCATATGAGTTTTCTTTGGATCGAGACCTACCGAGAGGTAGTCAAGAGCCACCTGAAATACGCTTTCCTTTACTTTTTCGGGATTGTCGAAGTTGTCCGTCAGGGCCTGTGCATCAGCTATCATTACGAATACCTTTTCGTAGCTCGGATCGTCCTGAAGCTCGAGTCTCTGCCTGAGAGACCCGACGTAATGTCCTATATGCAATCTGCCTGTCGGGCGATCGCCCGTCAGCATTATCTTTTTCTTTTGTTCAGCCATTTTTATATCACCTTTCTTTTCGATGGCAGCATCATATACACGTGGGATTGTGATGCTGCGTCCTCTTTTTGATTTTCCTTAATTAATTCACTCGCTGCCGATTCTTTGGATATAAAGGACCGGTCGGGTATATGGTTAATTCTGAGGACGCCATCGGTGAACGGCTTTTTCTGTTATTACTGCATCAACTTTCATGTCGTGCTCCTCCATGGGAATTTCATTCATTAAGAGTTTATCATAACAGAGGGCAATTGTCGTACACTTATCGCTCAGAGTCTGCAGAAACCTGTCGTAGTAGCCTGCGCCATGACCGAGCCTGTTGCAGTGCGCATCGCATGCCACGCAAGGGAGTACGACCAGGTCGATTTTGCGCGGCGGGATGAGCGGGCAGCGCTCATCATCTGCCGGCGGCTCGGGGATTCCGTAGGACCCGGCCGTCAGATCGTCAAGTCCCTTGACGCGCCGCGCCTCCAGAATGCGCTCGCCGAATGCCTGTCCGTCTGATGTCTGCTCGCCACTTGATTCCGAATCAATGCACCTCGGAAGGCAGACCTTCTTGCCAGCCTCGAGCAGCTTGCTGATCAGGGCGAGCGTCGCGGGTTCCTTGCCCACGGAAACATACAGCATCACGTTGCGCGCCTTTTTCATCTCAGGCAGCGCGAGCAAGTTCACTGCAATTGCAGCCGAAGCGCTGCTTCTGTACTCCTCGTCTGTATTCTCCAGCATGGCCGCGGCCTCTGCTCTGTATTCTTTTTTCAATTCGTGTTCGTTCATTCTGTTTCTGAAAATTACTTATCTATCGGATTGCCGTCTGCATCGCGCGGAGTCATTTTGCTGAGTATGTTCTTTCTGATACTCCTGGTGTAGAGGACTGACATGGTCATGCCTGCAACCTCAGCGCACGGGAATGCCCACCATACCATGTTGACTCCGCCTATCTTTGCGAAGATGTAAGCGCATGGGATGATGATGAGGAGCTGACGCACGAGCGATATGTTCATGCTGTATACGCTCTTGCCGAGGGCCTGGAAGGCCGCGCCTCTCATGATGGCATATCCCGCAAACGGGAAGTTCAGCGAGATGATGTGAAGCGCCACGACTCCCATCGAGACCATCTCGGGAGGGGAGTTGAAGAGCGCCATCAGCTGCTCCGGGAAGAGCCAGAAGATAATCGTTCCTATGGTCATGAGGCCTATGCCGTATCTGGCGCCGAGCCTCATGGTCTCTTCCAGCCTGTCCTTCCTGTCCGCACCGTAGTTGTATGCGATGATCGGAACCGAGCCGCTGTTCATACCAAAGAGCGGCATGAATGCAAAGCTCTGGAGTTTGAAATATACTCCGAAAGTCGTCACTGCGAGCTCTGAGAACATGAGCAGTATCTTGTTGAGACTGAATGTCATGACAGCGCCCACCGACTGCAGGACTATGGACGGTATGCCTATCTTGTAGATGTCCTTCATGGTGCGCAGGTGAGGGCGCACCTTCTTGAGGGAGAGCTGTATCTCCTTGTTGTACTCCCTGTTGAAGATATGTCCCAGTATGCAGCCGAGCAGCTGGCCGAACACGGTGGCCAGTGCAGCGCCCTTTGCTCCCATGGCCGGCAGACCGAAGTAGCCGAATATGAGTATCGGGTCGACCACCACGTTGAACAGGGTGGCGGAGAGCTGCATATAGGATATGTATTTGGTCTTACCCGTGCCCTGCAGCAGCCTCTCAAACATGGACTGCATCATGGGCGCAATCGAAAGCCACTGGGTTATACGAAGATAGCTGGTAGCCTCCGACAGGGTGAATTCATTTACGGAGCCCGCTGTCACTAGCCTCATTATCGGCTCCGCGAGGCAACCTACTATAAAGAATATGGAATAGTTGATCGCGGCAAGTATAAAACCGTTGTGCGCGACTTTATCGGCTCTTGCGTACTGCTTTGCACCGAGATATCTCGAAAGAAGTGCGCTCATACCCACGGCCGTACCTATTCCGAATGCGACATTGAGATTCTGGAACGGGAAACACAGCGAGACTGCCGTCAGCGAGTCCGTGTTATAGTGACCGAGGTAAATCGAATCCACTATGTTGTACAGCGCCATAACAAACATCGACACCATAAGAGGTGCCGATGTTTTCAGCAAAAGACCGTGAACAGGCTCTGTGCCGAGCTTGTCCGAATCCCGCTTCTGACTCTGAGGAGACTTATCCCCAGATACGCTTATTACTTCTCCGTCTTTGTTTTTATCCCTTTTATCTTCCATTAACTATCAACTCTTCACTATCTGTTTAATTAAAATTATATTCTCTGCTTGGCTCTGTTGATGCTCTCCTCTTCGGCAGCCTTTCTCTTGGCATCGTAGCTCCTCTGGAAGGCCTTGATGATCTCAACCACCGGTATGATGAGGATGGCAAGTCCCATTGCGATGCCGTATTCCTTGAGGTCTATCGGCGTGAACTCAAATATCGCTGCGAGGGCGGGAATCTCGATGACTGCAGTTGTGAGCAGCAGTGCGAGTATGCCCGAGCCCCAGAGCCAGAGGTTCTGTCTGCTGAGACTGAACAGAGACTTTCTTCTCGATCTCATATTGAATGAGTGGAGAATCTCGGTCATGGACATGGTCAGGAATGCCATGGTGATACCATCGTTGCTGGCTGTGATATGCCACTGACCGGTCTCGATATATTCACCGATGAAGTAAGCCGTAAGCACGAGCAGAGTGGTCAGTGCTCCCTGGTAGAGGATGTCCTTGTCCATTCCGCCGGCAAACACGCCTTCTCTGGCGCTTCTCGGTTTTTCGTTCATGGAGTCGCCCTCGGCATCTTCCATACCGAGCGCAAGCGCCGGCAGGGAGTCCGTGATCAGGTTGATCCAGAGCAGGTGTGCCGGTTTAAGCACGGTGAATCCGAGTATGGTCGCTATGAGTATTGAAAGCACCTCACTGATGTTGGTAGCCAGGAGGAACTGAATGCACTTACGGATGTTGGCATATATCCTGCGGCCCTCGCCGACTGCGGCCACTATCGTGGCGAAGTTATCGTCTGCGAGTATCATATCGGCAACGTTCTTGGTTACGTCCGTACCGGTGATGCCCATTCCGACACCGATGTCTGCGGACTTGATGGCAGGAGCGTCATTGACTCCGTCTCCCGTCATGGCTGTGACCATGCTGCGGGCACGCCAGGCCTTTACTATTCTGACTTTATGCTCAGGCTGCACTCTCGCATATACGGAGAATGTGCCGACTTTGTTCAGGAGCTCCTCATCCGACATATCGTCGAGTGCGGATCCCAGGATAGCGTCGTCTGCGCTTTCTATGATGCCGAGATCCTTTCCGATGGCAACCGCCGTATCGAGCTGGTCGCCCGTGATCATGATAGGTCTGATGCCTGCGCGTGTGCATTCTGCGACAGCGTCCTTGACCTCAGGTCTGATCGGGTCGATCATGCCGACGAGACCGGTAAAGATGAGCTTTTGCTCGAGGACCTCGTCAGAGAAATCCGTCGGCTTTTCATCATAGACCCTGATCGCAAGAGACAGAACTCTGAGTGCCTTTCCGGCCATTTTTGCATTGTCTCTCCTGACGTTGGCTGCGAGCTTATCCGTGATAGGCTCAACTCCGTGGTCTGTGAGTATATGTGTGCAGTGGCGGAGCACCACATCGGGCGCGCCCTTGGTGAACTGCACGTATTTTGATTTAGCAACGAGATTGTCGAGCTCTGTGGTCAGGCCTGCAGGCGAGTCCATATTGATGTTTTCGTGAACCGTGGACATCATCTTGCGCCCTGAGTCAAACGGAGCCTCTCCCACGCGGGGGAATATAGTGACGAGCTCGGACTTTGGCAGATTCTGAACCGAAGAGTATGCCACAAGAGCAGCCTCGGTGGGTTCGCCTATGACTTCTTCCTTTCCGTCGTCGTTGATCTTTTGCTCGGCATCGCAGCAAAGAGCCATACCTGCAGCGATCAGATCCTGATCCTGACCGGCGTAATCGACGACGGTCATTTTATTCTGAGTGAGAGTTCCGGTCTTGTCCGAACAGATAATCTGTGCGCAGCCGAGAGTCTCCACCGCGGTAAGACGCCTTATCACGGCATTTCGCTGCGACATCTTGGTCACGCCTATTGAAAGGACTATCGTGACAACGGCCACGAGGCCCTCAGGAATTGCGGCAACCGCGAGGGAAATAGCCAGCATAAATGTGTCTATCATGACATCCATGCTGATATGTCCGGCCTTTACAACGCCGAGTGCGAATATGAAAAGGCAGATTCCGATTACGAGTCTTGTGAGAATTTTGGAAAGCTGAGCCAGCTTGATCTGAAGCGGAGTGAGCTCCTCCTCAGCCTGCGAGATGGCATCTGCGATCTTACCCATCTCCGTATCCATGCCCGTGCCTGTCACGACTATGCGGCCGCGGCCGTATACGACGGTGCTGCCCATATATACCATGTTTTTCCTGTCGGCGAGGGGCACATCCTTGGCTTCGCCCTCTATGCTGAGAGCCGCGGCTTCCTTGGTGACGGGAACCGATTCTCCGGTGAGAGCGGCCTCCTCAACCTTGAATGAGGCTTCCTCTATAATCCTGCCGTCCGCGGGGACGCTGTCTCCGGCTTCGAGTATGACTATGTCTCCCGGAACGAGGTATTCGCTTTCTATGCTCTGTATCTTGCCGCTTCTCAGAACCTTGGACTTTGCGGCAGTCATCTGTTTGAGGGCTTCGATGGCTTCCTCCGCCTTGCTCTCCTGCACGACTCCGAGCACGGAGTTCAGGACAACGACGAATAATATGATGAAGACATCCGTCGGACGCTCTCCCTCATATACCGAGGTGATAAATGAGAGCAGCGCTGCCACGAGCAGTATGATGATCATCGGATCCTTCATCTGATCGAAGAACCTCGCGATGGCACTTCTCTTTTTCGCTTCAATTAGTTTGTTGTGTCCCTCTGTCTCAAGTCTCTTTGATGATTCCTCTTCGCTGAGTCCGAGAGCACTGGACTGAGTCTCTTCGAGAACCGATTCTATAGACTCGAGATAGGGCCTGTATCCTTCTTTCATAGTTCCTCTCCTTTGTGAAAATAACCATAACATTTTAGCACCTATGCGGTGAGATTTCTACATTAATATATAGGGAAATCTTATATGTGGTGCGCCGGGATAAAAAAACGGACTTCTGCCGCTGATGTTGCGGTAAAAGTCTCGCTGTTTGTGGTGCATTCCGGGGACGTATCCCGTACTGACGAAATGCATCGCGCCGACGGCGCAAGCTACTCCCTTTTGTAAACCTGTACAAATATCTCACAACTGTCTGAGAGTGTCAACGAAATCCCGCCGAATAATTGAAAAAAATTCCAAAATTATTGAAATTCCATGAATCGTTGGAATTATGGGCTTCTGTGATGATTTTGTGAAGAACGTCAATGTTTTGACATATTTTTTGTTTGACATAACTTTTTTCAGCCTTTACACTTAAATTGTATAGATTCAGATTGGCGTACTGCGCCTTCATAATCTGGACAATACGTCAATCTTTATTTATCTTATCGCGTGATAAGCAATTTGTAAGGAGGTATTTTATGAGCATTGGTGAATTTATAAGCTGGCTAGACGGATTAGTCTGGGGAACCGTCATGATGGTACTCATCATCGTGGTCGGTATTCTTCTCTCCGTTCGCACTAAATTCCACCCGCAGAGGAGAATCGGTCTCTCACTCAGATACGCCGTAACAAACGAAGAAGGCGCTGAGGGAGACGTTTCCAGCTTCGGAGCTCTGACGACAGCGCTGGCTGCTACTGTAGGTACAGGTAACATCGTAGGTGTATCTACAGCTATCATGGCAGGCGGCCCGGGAGCTCTCTTCTGGATGGAGTTTGCTGCATTCTTCGGAATCGCTACCAAGTATGCAGAGGGTGTCCTGGCTGTTAAGTACAGACAGGTTAAGCCTGACGGGACCATTCTCGGCGGACCTTTCTACTACATCGAGAAAGGTATGGGAGAGAAATGGAAATGGCTTGCAAAACTGTTTGCACTGTTTGGCTCACTGGCCGGAGCTCTTGGTATCGGTACATCCACACAGGTTAACGGTATTGTAAACGCTATCAACAAGGTAGCTACAGAAGTAGGCGCTACAAGCGTAGCATTCACGGCATTCGGTGAGGATGCAAGCTGGGTAAAGGTCATCGCTACTATCATCATCACAGTAGGAACAATCGCCGTAATCGTAGGCGGTATCGAGAGAATCGCTCAGGTTACAGAGAGAATCGTACCTGCAATGATGGTACTGTACGTAGTTACAGCTCTGCTGGTATTCTTCTATAACATCGGAAACCTCGGTCATGCACTTGCAGAAGTAATCGCGGGTGCGTTCGGACTCAGAGCCGCTGCAGGCGGAGCAATGGGAGCATTCCTCCTCGCACTGCAGAAGGGTGTTGCGAGAGGTATCTTCTCCAACGAGGCCGGTCTTGGTTCCGCTCCTATCGCTGCTGCTGCTGCACAGACCAAAGAGTGTGTACGTCAGGGCATGGTATCCTCGACAGGTACCTTCCTCGACACAATCGTTATTTGTACGATGACAGGTCTCTGCGTAGTTATGACAGGAGCTCACGAGCAGGGTCTCGAGGGTGTAGAAGTAACAATGCACGCATTCGGTTATGGTCTCCCATGGCCGCAGCTCGTAGGATATGTAATCCTGGCTCTCTGCCTTGCACTTTTCGCATTCTCCACCATCCTCGGTTGGGACTACTATGCTGAGAGATGCTTCGACTACCTGACAAACGGTAACACAGGAGCAATCAAGGCTTACAGATGGCTCTACATCGCTGCTGTAGCTATCGGACCTTTCCTGCCGCTCGCAGTTGTATGGGATTTCGCAGACCTCATGAACGGTCTGATGGCATTCCCGAACCTCGTAGCTCTCTTCGCTCTCTCAGGCGTTGTCGCCAAAGAGACATTCGACTTCTGGAACAGAAGACAGTCCGGAGAGTATGACGATGGTCTCGAAGCTGCAAAGGCTGCAAAGAAAGCTGCCAAGTAGTAAATCGAATCTTAATTACAAAAAGCATAAAAGATTGACAGATAGAGGTCGCTCCATACGGAGTGGCCTCTTATCTGTCTGCGGAAATTATTAATCTTCACAATATCATCTAATATCTATTGTGAAGAGGTGCTACAATCTCATTGTTATGATTAAACGAATTCTCGGAATATCATACAGCCCCGTCGGAGGCACGGCCAGGGTGACTGAACTTATGGCAGGGGAGGTCGCGCGCCATCTCAGGGAGTGCAGTCCGGAGGAGGTAATAGTGGAGTGTTGCACCATCAAAGAGGGTGATCCTGTTCCTCTTGTTTCTGATGATGAGACAGTGGTGGTTCTCGGCATGCCTGTTTATGTGGGTAAAATCCCGCTGCCTGCAGTGAAAGCCATGAGAGAGATCTCGGGCAATTCCGCCATGACGCTCGCGATTGTGTCATACAGCGGCAGATCCTACGGCAATGCTCTGTATGAGCTCAAACAGTATGCTGCCGAAAGAAGCTTTACGGTAATCGGTGCAGGAGCCATAGCCATAAGCTACAGCGCTTACAGAGGAAGCGACAGAAGCGGACACGTGGCGATAGACATGACGGCATTGGGTGAATACGCCAAGGCAGCCTCATCCAAGATAATGAGGCTCGGAGGATGCGAGGTGGAAGGCCTCAAGGTAAAGCCAGCACCGCTTGAGGTAAAGGGCCATATGCCAAAGCACAAGCTCAGCAGGCTCTCGCCCGGGGCAGCAGCCATAGCACAGTCTGTGCTCGACAGAGTGGCTCTTCGCAGGAGAGAATCGGAGTGGTTTTTGTAGCAGTTTGCGGCTGATTGTATACAATATGCGGTTTTCGGAAGCATTTTTCGGAGGGCCGATATACTTTATAAATACGACAAAATAGACCGAAGCCTGTGGCTGACGGTCTTTTTTCTTTGGCCCGAAAACGAAAAGTACTGAAAAATCAATGAAAAGATGCGATTTGGGATTGACTTGCACGGGACTTGGAATTAGAATACATGTATACATTTTCTCCAGATTGAAGGAGGACAGGAAATGGCAGAGAAAAAGAGCAAGACAGGTAAAAAAACAGTGGGCAGCGCCGGCAGTGACCGCGCCATGAGAACCAGGATAGGCGAGAGGACCAATCTCCTGGAGATGGAAGCGGTTCATTATACCGTGCAGGACGTGCCCGAGCCCAATCTCCTGAGGGAGTTCTTCGAATATGTTGAAATTCCGAAAATCGGATTCAACTTCAGAACCAGCCCGTACGGGATGCCGGAGGAGATACTGATCACAGACTCTACATTCAGGGACGGCCAGCAGTCCAGGGAGCCGTACACGACCAAGCAGATAGTGGACATATTCAAGATGATGTCCAAGCTTTCGGGTCCCAAGGGAATCATCAGGCAGACCGAGTTCTTTACATACAGCGACAGAGACAAGGAAGCCATCAGGGCATGCCAGGACCTCGGACTTGAGTTTCCCGAGATAACGACATGGATAAGGGCTAAAAAAGAGGACTTCAAGATTGTAAAGGAGATGGGCGTCAGGGAGACCGGCATACTCACAAGCTGCTCTGACTACCACATATTCTATAAACTCGGGATGTCCAGACCTCAGGCCATGGATCACTATCTTTCGATAGTGCATGATGCTTTTGAGGCGGGTATTGTACCGCGCTGCCATCTCGAGGACATAACAAGGGCTGACTTCTACGGCTTCGTGGTACCTTTCGTATCCGCGGTGCAGGAGATGTCCGAGCAGGCAGGTATGCCGGCCAAGATAAGGCTCTGCGACACCATGGGATACGGAGTGCCTTACCAGGGAGTTGCCATGCCGAGATCCGTGCCGGGCATCATCTACGGACTCCATCAGTATGCCGGAGTTCCGAGCGAATGCCTGGAGTGGCACGGTCACAACGACTTCTATAAAGCCGTGGTCAATGCGGGCACTGCGTGGCTCTACGGCTGCGGTGCCGTCAACTGCACGCTCTTTGGAATAGGCGAGAGGACGGGCAACGTACCTCTTGAGGCCATGGTGTTCGAATATGCACAGCTCAAGGGCACGCTCGACGGAATGGACACCACCGTGATTACGGACCTCGCGCGCTACTACGAAAAGCAGGTCGGATACACCCTTCCGGCTCAGACTCCTTTTGCGGGTGCGAACTTCAACGTGACCAGGGCGGGTATCCACGCAGACGGGCTTCTTAAAAATGAAGAAATCTACAACATCTTTGATACAGGCAAATTCCTGGGCAGACCTCCGCTGGTCAACATCAACCAGAACTCCGGAGCTGCCGGCATAGCGCACTGGCTGAACGCAAGCTACGGTCTCAAGGGAAGCAAGCAGGTGGATAAACACAGCGCCATAGTTGCATACATCAAGGACTGGGTGGATGCGGAGTACGCATCCGGCCGTGTGGCTGAGATAGGCGTGGATGAGATCCACCACAAGGTAGATGAGTTTATGGCGGAGCAGAAATAGGCAGAAAAGATGGGACAGACGATAGCACAAAAGATAATAAAAGAACACCTGCTGAGCGGAGAGATGGTGCCCGGGTCTGAGATAGGGCTCAGGATAGACCAGACTCTGACGCAGGATGCGACGGGCACCATGGCATATCTGGAATTTGAATCCATGGGAGTGCCAAGGGTCAGGACCGAAAGGTCCGTGGCATATATAGACCACAACACCCTGCAGTCGGGCTTTATGAATGCGGATGACCACAGGTACATACAGACCGTGGCGGCCAAGCACGGAATCTATTATTCCAGGCCGGGCAACGGCATCTGCCACCAGGTGCACTACGAGAGGTTCGGGGTGCCGGGTAAGACGCTGATAGGCTCCGACTCGCATACGCCGACAGGCGGAGGCCTCGGCATGCTGGCCATGGGTGCCGGGGGCATGGACGTCGCAGTGGCCATGGGAGGCGGAGCGTACTACATACCGATGCCCGGCATGATCAAGGTCGAACTGAAGGGCCGCCTTGGGGCAGGGGTAAGCGCCAAGGACGTCATACTTGACGTCCTCAGGCAGCTCAGCGTCAAGGGCGGTGTCGGATACATAGTCGAATATGCGGGAGAAGGCGTAGGGACGCTGAGCGTACCTGAGCGCTGCACCATCACCAACATGGGTGCAGAGCTTGGCGCCACGACCTCCATATTCCCAAGCGACGAAGTAACGAGAGATTTCCTGAGAGCCCAGGACAGAGAATCGGACTGGAAGCCTCTTTCGAGTGATGAGGATGCGGTATATGACAAGGTGATAAGCGTGGACCTGTCCGCTCTTAAACCACTGGCTGCATGTCCGCATAGCCCGGATAATGTAAAGCCCGTATCGGATCTTTCGGATATAAAGGTGGACCAGGTCTGCATCGGATCCTGCACCAACTCATCTCTTGCTGACATGCTCAAAGCCGCATCCATGCTGAGGGGCAGGAAGATCGCAGACAGCGTGAGCCTTTCGGTATCCCCGGGCTCGAGGCAGGTATTTTCCATGCTGGCAGAATGCGGTGCTCTGACCGACCTCATCGATGCGGGAGCCAGGGTGCTCGAGTGCGCATGCGGCCCGTGCATCGGAATGGGATTTTCACCGAGCTCGGCAGGAGTGTCGCTCAGGACTTTCAACAGGAACTTCCTCGGAAGGTCCGGAACCAAGGACGGACAGGTCTATCTGGTGTCTCCCGAGACGGCCGTTGCATCGGCTCTTACGGGATATATCACGGACCCGTCGACATCGGATGCAAAAGCCGACGCATCGGTTTATGATGTGCCTGATAAATTCAGAATAAACGACAGCGGCATCATAGCTCCTCTTGATGAAGAGGCTGCAAAGACTGCCGAAGTCATCAAGGGACCGAATATCAAGTCATTCCCGGATACACATCCTCTCGGGGATGAGATAGACACGGAAGTGCTCCTCAAGGTAGAGGACAATATCACGACAGACCACATAATGCCGGCGGGCTCCAAGATACTGCCGTACAGATCGAACATCCCTCACCTCTCGCAGTACTGCTTTGAGGTTGTGGATCCGGAATTTCCGGAGAGAGCCAAAGCCGCAGGCTCCGGCATCATAGTCGGAGGCCAGAACTACGGCCAGGGATCGTCCCGCGAACACGCAGCGCTCGTGCCGCTTTACCTCGGCATCAAGGCAGTGGTCGCAAAGTCGTTTGCCAGGATACATGCCGCAAATCTCGTCAACGCCGGGATACTGCCTCTGGAGTTTGAAAACGAGGCGGACTACGACAAAATCGGGCAGGGAGACAGCGTCTCCATGCACAGCGTGCACGAGGGGCTCAAGGCAGACAGAATAGTGATGACAGTCAAAAAAGCAGACGGCACATCCTGCGACATCCCGCTCAGGATGGAGCTTGCGGACAGACAAAAAGAAATGCTGCTCGCGGGTGGACTTCTGAAATATACGGCTAAGAAATAGGGAATATGGGTATGAACAAAGAGATTGAAAAGCAAATTGAAGAGGCGGCCCTGAAGTTCAAGGAGATGCTCGCCGAGCAATACGAGAGAAACAGCAGGATCGGAGCCGGAGTGAGCGCCGGAGCATCCGGCAAGTCCTCTGTTGTGATAGGCCTCGCGCCGGGAGACGGCATAGGCCCCGTAATAATGGAGGAGACGAAAGCGGTCCTGGAGGAACTCCTGAAGGAGGAACTCGGCTCGGGCAGAGTCTCGTTCAAAGAGATAGAAGGTTTTACGATTGAGAACAGGCTGGCAAAGGAAGAGACCGTTCCGAAAGACGTGCTCGCGCAGATGGAAGCCTGTGATGTTATCCTGAAAGGCCCGACCACAACGCCGAACGCTGCGATGGGCGGGGTCAATCTCGAGAGCGCAAATGTATTTCTCAGAAAATACTTCGATCTCTTCGCCAATGTCAGACCCGTAAAGGTAGATGAAGAGGGGATAGACTGGACATTCTTCCGTGAGAACACCGAGGGCGAGTACGCGCTCGGAAGCCGCGGCATCAGACTCGGAGACGGGACCGGCGACGGTCTCTCGGTGGATTTTAAAGTGACCACCGCAGAGGGAAGCCGCAGGATCGCAAAGGCGGCCTACGACTTCGCCCGCGCGAACGGAAAGAAAAAGGTCTCCATAGTCACCAAGGCCAATATCATGAAAAAAACGGACGGGGATTTCCAGCAGATCGCACTCGAAGTTGCAAAGGGATATCCGGAGATTGAAACAGATACATGGTTTGTGGACATCATGGCAGCCAATCTCGTAAATAAAGACATAAGAAGCGGTTTTGAAGTATTCGTGCTGCCCAATCTCTACGGAGACATCATCACCGACGAGGCTGCACAGATACAGGGCGGAGTCGGAACCGCGGGCTCTGCAAATATCGGAACGGATATGGCCATGTTCGAGGCCATACACGGCTCCGCACCGCGTATGGTGGAGGACGGAATCGCCCACCTGGCCAATCCCGCAAGTCTCATTACTGCGGCGGTCATGATGCTCCGCCACATCGGGCTCGGCGATAAAGCAGACAGACTCGAATCTGCAGTAAGCAAAGCGGATGCAAAACTCGGCAGCATGATGACCGGACTTCCGGGAGGAAAAAGCTGCAAAGAATTTGCCAAAGAAGTCAGGAGCAATCTGTAGTATAATCTGTACATGCTACAGAATTTTCTGGTCTGTGCCGGTGCAGTAGTGCCGTCGGCCATATATCTGATAATAGGAGCCATACTCAGGGCGTCAAAAGTGCTGGGAGACCGTTCTGTCAAGAAGTTCACCCATGTCATTTTTGTGGCGCTCTATCCTTTTTTGATGTTCGATAACCTCTACGGAAAGAACCTCGAGGAACATATGAACGCGGGCCTGATCATATACGCCGTTGCATTCACCATGTTCCAGCTGATCGCATCCTGGTTTTTCGTCTGCCGTATAGAGCCGGACAACTACCACAGAGGTGCGATGATCCAGGCTCTCTTTCGCAGCAATTACGTGCTGATGGGACTGCCCATAGCCATCAACCTCTTCGGCAAAGGCAACGTGACCCCGATAGCCGTCATACTGCTGTTCGTCGTGCCGATCTACAACTCCGCCGCCGTGATAGTCTTCGAATATTTCCGCGGCGGGCGCGTCAACATAAAGGACATGCTCCTGCACATCCTGACCAACCCCATCATCGAAGGAGGCCTGGTGGCGCTGGTATTTATCATACTGGACATAAAACTCCCGGACATCCTGCAGACCACCGTGACATCGCTCTCGGACTGCACCTCCCCGATAGCCCTCATACTCCTCGGAGCAGGGCTCAATATAAAGTCGTTCAAAAGCGACCGCACCAGGATTTTCATCTGCACCGCAGGCAAACTCATAATCTTCCCTGCGATCGGCATAGCTGGAGCAGTGCTTTTCGGATTCAGGGATGTCGAACTCGTCGCCATAACTCTCATGCTGGCCACACCGGTCGCGCTCGCATCTTATGCCATGGCCAGCTCGATGCAGGGCAACGGCAGACTGGCCGGAGAACTCGTCGTAATCTCCACGGCACTTTCGTGTTTCACCATGCCAATCTGGCTCTTCATACTCAAAACTGCAGGTCTCTTCTGAATCGTCAACACCGGAGACTACACTAATATGTACATATATGTTACACTGATGGCGATAGCCGTAATAGCGATAGCATACGTGTATATGAGGAGACGAAGAGATAACTGATCTTGTAGTAACCAGTATACTGCTGGGCGTAGGGCTTGCGATGGACGCATTCAGCGTTTCGCTCGCCAACGGACTGGCAGACAGAGGGATGAATGCTAAGAATGTGTCGGCTATAGCCGGCACTTTTGCAATGTGGCAATTTATGATGCCGCTCGCGGGATGGATATTGGTGCACACCGCAGCGGAAAGTTTTGAGTGGTTTGATAAGGCAATTCCGGTCCTGGCTTTTTTCCTGCTGGGCCATATAGGGGGTAAGATGATACGCGAAGGACTGCTCGAACGAGGCAAAGGCGAGAGCGAAGTGGACACTGCGGCAGGTGGACTTACCCTGGCGACATTGATGCTGCAGGGGGTTGCCACGTCGATAGACGCTCTGTCGGTTGGATTTACCACGGCCTCGTATGATATATACCAGGCACTTGCATCCTCGCTGATCATAGGGGTGGTCACGTTTATTATCTGCTTTGCCGGTGTGCTGCTGGGCAGAAAGCTCGGCACGAAGCTCTCGTGGGGAGCGTCGGTGCTGGGCGGAACCATACTGATTGTGATAGCTTTTCGAATAATATTAACAAGTGATGTTCTCATAATCATCACTTAATCTACATAATCGGGGTATAGTATATAGGCACGGAGAAAGATTTCTTCGTAACCTCCATATAACAATTTTCCATAAAATACCTAAGACAAAAAAGGACGGTGGCAGACGCTGCCGTTTCTTTTTTATTCGGTTCGCAGGGCGACTACAGGATCTTTGCGTGCTGCCATTCCTGACGGGATGAGTCCTGCGATGAACGTCAGGAATATGCTGATGATAATCAGCGCGACGCCTCCGGCGGCAGGCAGCACGGCCTTGAGAGCCGCAATCTTGGTCAGGTCTAGCAGGACCTTATTGATAGGTATGAGAAGGAGCAGGCTTGCGCCTATTCCGATTGCACCGGCCACAAGACCGATGATTATCGTCTCTGCATTGAATATGCGAGCTATATCTTTCTTTGATGCACCGATAGCGCGGAGTATTCCGATCTCCTTGGTCCTCTCGAGAACGGAGATATATGTGATGACTCCGATCATGATTGAAGACACTATGAGTGAAATGGCCACGAATGCTATGAGTACGTAGCTGACGGCGTTGGTGATGGTCTTGACGGACTTGATCAGAACGCCGGTTATATCGGTGTAGCTGATGACCATGTCATCGTCGCCGTTGTCCTGCATCTCCTGGTTGTAATCGTCTATGAATTTCATGAAGTTCTCCTTGGACTCGAAGTCTTTCAGATAGAACGACATGGAATAGGGCTTGTTGATATCTGCATATCCGAGCTTGCGGAGGTTTCTCTCATAATTGCTTTCTTCGCCACCGGAAACATATGCGGTGATGAGCCTTGTGATCTCATCCTCGCTCATCTTCATGGTAAATGCATCCGCGATTCCTGCCGGATTGACATTGAACTGGCTGGCGACCGCCTCGGTGGCTTTACCGAGTGCAGGGCCGACTACCTGATAATCCTGCATCATTTCGATGCCCTTCCCGTACTGCTTGATGCCTTCCTGAGTCTTATCCTGGTTGATGATGAATTGAACCACGCCGTCGAGTCCCTGCTTCAGAGCATCGGCCGGTTTTGGCATTTTCTTCATCTCCTCAGCGATTCTTTTATCGATGGCTTTGTTGTAATTATCAACTGTCTCGTTAATCTGAGCTGCGATCTCCTCGGCCTGTTCCTCAGGCAATAGTCCGCCGGATCTTTCTATGATCTCCTTGGCCGTAATCCCGTTTTTGAGTATTTCCAAAGCCTCGGCTTCTTTGATTTCGATGCCGCTGGGCATATTCTTTACAAGCTCTTTTGCGGCCTCTTCCTGAGCGGTTTCCTTGAGCTTTTGCTCGATCGTCGGGTCTGATGCCGCCTTAAGGGCCTTCATTATCTCGGATTTAGCTTCGTTGTTCTTCAGGCCCGTCGCGTAGCCTTTCAGGAGCGCATTAACCGTCTTCGCATGCCCGCCTTTATCCAGCGAGGCTGCATAGGCTTCATCTATAAGCGCGTCATCGAGCTTGAATTTCTTGGGGTCCTTGCTGTATCGATTGACTATATAAGTGTTCATGGACTCGCAAGCTGCCAGAAGAGCTTTATTGACATCATCTGCTATCTTCTCTGCGGAGTCATTTGCAGAGAGGTCCTCGACTTCTTTCTGTGCTATATCCGCGATGTCATTTTTTACGGCGTTCGGGTCGATGTCGCCGCCGAGTGCGGACTTGAGTTTGTCTTCGTCGATGCTGATCATGTCCTCGAAGCCGAGTCCGCCGCCTTCGTTGTTGCGTATCTCTTCGAAGGTCTTGCCGGAGAAGACATCGACTTTGTCCTGGGCGCGCTGGATCTTGACTATTTCCGACTCCTTGGCATAGTCGATCATGTGGCTGGTCAGCGAGGGGAGATAGCCGATACCCGAATCCATGGCGTTGGCGCCCGAAGCTTCTTTGGCACAGACTATGCCGGTGATTTTAAGCTTTTCGGATTTCTTTATGAGGTCTTCCATGTATGCCTCATCATCCGTCATATCCTCCCATACATCATAGGAAGAGTTGCGGCGGTAGGTGTCGCATGCGTGGACGAGGGCGAATTCCTTGCCCAGGAAGTCATCATAGGTCCACTCAAGACGCTTGTTAGTGTTCTCGACTTTCTTTCCTGCCATGACGTCGCTGATCATGTCCTTTAATTCCTGCGGATCCCTGAGGCCGAGAGTGTAGACTACGTAGTCGTTGAGCTGATCCTCGCTGTCGAGCACAAGCAGGAGCTCGTTGTACTTTTTCGGCCATTCGCCGGCCAGGACCTTGTACTGTGTCTTGAGGAGCTTTTCGTTATCCATCATCTGAAAGAACACGTCGGTGTTCATCATGGAGAAGTTGCTCTGCTGCATGCCGCTCATGTATGACTGCATGATGGAGCCCGGGCTCACGCGAAGAGGCCCGTACTTCATATCCGTCGAATAGATATTGACGGACAGGCCGTATGAATAATCATAGGCGTTAAACCATTTGCCTACTGTGCCTATGTTTGAGTCGATGCGTTTCTTAAAGGCGGCGAGGTCGTTTGAACCTACGCTTGCGAGCAGGTCGGTCATGATCTGCTGCTCGTGGATATTGTCTCCGGAATCAGCACCCTTGGTATCCTGAACATTGGAGGCAAACGCAGTGATCATGGAGGTCATGTCCGCCGTCTCAGTCTGTATGGTGAGAGGATAGGACGAGAGGGTGTCCTCCTCGAGCTTGTCTATATATTTCTGAAATCCGTTGGATACTGAGAGTATGAGGGCGATTCCGATGATGCCTATGCTGCCGGCAAACGCGGTGAGGAGGGTCCTGGCTTTCTTGGTCATGAGGTTGTTGAGAGAAAGCTGAAGAGCCGTCTTCATCGACATGGATTTGTTCTTGCGGCCGCTGGCACGCCGGCTGACTGCCGAAGAAAGAGCGCCCGTGGATGCGAGCGCCGCGGCCGCCTTTGCGGCTCCCGGCACATATGGATTTGAGTCGCTTATTATCTGTCCGTCGGAGAGCCTGATTATTCTGTTTGCATACTGCTCTGCAAGATCGGGGTTGTGTGTGACCATGATGACGAGCTTTCTGGTGGATATGTCTTTTAATATATCCATGACCTGGGTGCTCGTCTCGGTATCCAGTGCACCCGTCGGCTCATCCGCGAGTATGATATCCGGGTCGTTTATGAGAGCACGGGCTATGGCTACGCGCTGAACCTGTCCTCCGGACATCTCCGCAGGCCGCTTGTTAATCTGGTCACCCAGACCCACCTGCTCGAGTGCCTCAACAGCGCGCCTGCGTCTCTCTCCTGCGCTCACTCCGGAGAGAGTCAGCGCGAGCTCCACATTAGCCAGCACGCTCTGGTGGGATATGAGATTGTAGCTCTGGAACACAAAGCCTATGGTGTCATTTCTGTAGGCATCCCAA
This sequence comes from uncultured Eubacteriales bacterium, assembly GCA_900318105.1. Taxonomy (GTDB): domain Bacteria; phylum Bacillota; class Clostridia; order Peptostreptococcales; family Anaerovoracaceae; genus Crickella. The sequence goes on along the minus strand of ONJG01000059.1, from coordinate 13,333 downwards.
TCGGCGTCCTTGTACTCTTTGGTACTGACGCCGCCTATGACGAGGTCGCCGGATGTGTACTGGTCAAGTCCTCCCATAATGTTGAGCATGGTGGTCTTGCCGCAACCCGATGGTCCGAGAATTGCCACGAATTCACTGGGCCTGAAAGCGAGACTTACGCCTTTGAGAGCGTGCACGGTCTCTGCACCAGTCACATATTCCTTTGTGATATTTTTGAGTTCCAGCATGATAAATAAGTCCCGTCTAACCCATTGCTATCAGAATGAATGGATTATACACCTTTTTAGCATATATAACCACAAAAAGTCGGTGGCAAAGGACGCTCACGGATGTTAAAATGTACGAGTGCAACATGCAGGATGTTGCCGCAATTATCAACAGCTGAAAGGTATAATTAATAATGTCACTTAACTGGAAACTTAATGAAAGCGAAAAAATCGTATTCCCCATCCCGGAGGGCGTAAAAACCCCGTGGTTTAAGAGCAGGGGAGACCTCCCGGAGACACTTGAGTATTTCGACGGCACGATGTACGAGAAGGTAGCGGATATCGCAAAGAAGCAGCCGCTCAACGTAGCCCTCGACTTCATGGGCAAACACATCACATACAGATACATGGTCGATCAGATCAACCTCTGCGCGAAATCGCTTCGCGTACTCGGCATAAGAGAGGATGACAGGGTCACCATCGCTATGCCGAATTGCCCGCAGGCCATATACATGCTGTATGCGGTAAACCTCGTGGGCGCAGTAGCCAATATGATACACCCGCTGTCGGCGGAAAAGGAGATAGAGAATTACCTCAATATGTCCGGCTCGGTGATGGTGGTAACGCTCGACCAGTTCTACCACAAGATCGAGGCCATCCGTAAGAATACAAAGGTGCAGAATGTCATCATAGCACGCATCAAGGATGAGCTGACCAGGCCGATCAAGGTCGGATACATGCTGACCGAGGGCAGGAAGATAGAGAGGATTCCGAGGGATGCACCGGTGTTCCAGTGGCCTGACTTCATGGGCCTCGGCAGGCACTGCGGCTACGAATACAAAGTGAAGAGAAGCTCGGATGATCCGGCAGCCATACTCTACTCAGGAGGCACGACGGGAACTACCAAGGGCATAGTTCTGACGAACTTAAACTTCAACGCGCTCTCAGAGCAGGTCATAGCGGCCAACCCGATGTTCAGAGCAGGAGACAAGATGCTCGCTGCCATGCCGCTCTTCCACGGCTTCGGACTCGGCGTGTGCATACACACCATGCTGGCGCAGGGCGGACGCTGCGTGCTGGTCCCGAGGTTCACACCAAAGAGCTACGCAAAGCTCATCACAAAGTATAAATGCAATTTCATCGCGGGCGTTCCGACCCTCTACGAGGCCCTGCTGAGACTTCCGTCCATGAACGGAGCGGATCTCTCGTCACTCAAGGGTGTATTCTCGGGAGGAGACTCGCTTTCAGTTGAGCTCAAGAAGAAATTCGACAAATTCCTCTTTGACCACAATGCAAAAATACAGGTGAGAGAGGGCTACGGCACCACGGAGTGCGTCACGGCATCATGCCTGACGCCGCCTCAGATGTACAAGGAAGGCAGCATCGGCATTCCGTTCCCGGATACATATTACAAAATAGTAAAGCCGGATACTGCGGAGGAGCTTCCATACAACGAAGAAGGAGAGATACTGCTGGCGGGACCGACCGTGATGAAGGGCTACCTCGACATGCCGGAAGAAACAGCAGAGACCTTAAGAGAGCACGAGGACGGACTCACCTGGGTGTATACGGGAGACCTTGGCACCATGGATGAAGAGGGCTTCATACACTTCAAGGGAAGGGCCAAGAGGATGATTATCTCCTCCGGATACAATATCTATCCGGCTCAGCTCGAGAACATATTCGATGCTCACGACAAGGTCCAGATGAGCTGCGCCATAGGCGTGCCGGACAGCTACAAGATGCAGAAAGTAAAGATGTTCGTGATGCCTGCAGCCGGAGTTTCCGGAACAGAAGAACTCAAAGAAGAGCTCATGGCTTATGCAAGAAAGCATGTTGCAAAATACGCCATGCCTTATGACATAGAATTCAGGAAGGAGCTTCCGAAAACCCTCGTCGGCAAAGTCGCCTACAGGGAGCTGGAGGAAGAGGAATTGTCACGCCGAGCGGCAAGCGATGAAACAGAGTGAAGCCGGAGGCGATGAAATTCCTTTACGCAGTACGCCCGCGAGTGACGAACGCAAAGCGTGAAGGCAGAGCGGATGCGTACGGGCCGTTAGAGGAGATAGCTACATATAAGAAAAAAGGTAGATGCGGAGTAATGGAAAGACAGGACAGAGATCTGGCGTGGATGCTGCAGTATGAAAATATCGCGTGGTATGAGGACGGCGCAGTATATATACTCGACCGGCGCATATATCCGATTGAGATAAAGAAGGTAAAATGCAGCAGCCATCAGGAAGTGGCAAAGGCCATAAAGGATATGGTAACCCAGAGCGCCGGCCCATATCTGGCATGCGCCATGGGAATGGCGCTGGCTGCGCATGAGTGCAGCGGAAGAGCCGAAGCAGAGCAGATTGCATATCTCGAGGATGCTGCACAGACCATACAGACCGCGAGGCCGACCACGACCAAGCGCATGACATTGATAAACAACGCCTGCATCGAAGCCGCAAAGAAAGCCCTTGCATCGGGAGCCTCTGATGTGAGCGAGGCAGTCAAGGAATGTGCAATAGAACTGACGAATGAAAGATACAGCGGGATCGCCAAGGCCGGCAGATATCTGGCAGAGATGTTTCCTGCGCACGGCGCCGTGATGACGCAGTGCTTTGCCGAGACCATAGTCGGCATGATGCTAAGGGCAGCAAAGGAGCAGAAAAAGGACATCAGATTGTTCTGCCCGGAGACCAGGCCGTTTTTCCAGGGCTCACGCCTTACAGCCACCGTTTGCCATGAGATGGGCTTCGATACCACGGTAATTACGGACAATATGCCGGGCGCTGTGATGAAGAATGAAGGAATAGACCTCTTTACTTCGGCGGCAGATCTCATCTGCGGCGACGGCCACGTGGTCAACAAGGTAGGGACTTACCAGATAGCCATAGCTGCGAAGTACCACGGGATACCATACTACGTCAGCGGAGCGCCGGACCATGGACACGATACAGTAGACACGGTTCACATAGAGATGAGAAATCCGGACGAAGTGCTGCAGGCCATGGGCACACCCACAGCCAACCCGAACGTCAGGGGATACTATCCCGCCTTTGATATAACGCCGCCCGAGCTCGTAACGGGCGTGGTCACGGACCAGGGCATATTCTCGCCCTACGAACTGGATAAATACGTACTCACACCGGGCAGAATAATGGTCTGAAAAATATCAAAAAAACACTTGCATTCAGGATTAAAAAAGGCCACGCAGAACACTTGCGTAGCAAGATGACCTTATTTGCGGGCGCGTACGAGAGCGGGCGCGAGTATGGAAATGATAATGAGAAATGATCCTGCCAGCATGGGCGGGGTCATTTTTTCATGCAGGAATAAAACGCCGAGGACGGCGGCTGTCAGAGGGTTCATTATGGCGAGTATGCCGGCTCTCTCCGGAGTGGTATATTTCTGCCCGAATGGCTGGATGGTAAAGCCCACGCAGGTGCAGATTATGGCCAGAGCCAGCACGGCAGCCCATTCGGTGCCGCTTGCGGGGAGTCGAATCTCCTCGAATATAAATGCTCCGATATATGCGAATATGGCAACGAAAAGGAGCTGGTAGACGGCAACTGCTCTCAGGTCATCATTTTTGGCTGCGGTGTCGGTGACTATCACAGACAGCGCATACCATAATGTCCCGAGCAGCACCAGAAGCTCTCCGCTCGTGAAGCCCAGCCTATCTCCCTTGAGCGTGAGAAAACCGACTCCGACGATTGCGAGAATCGCGGAGATGACAGTAACCCTGTCCGGAAGCTTCCTTTGCATGATGCACGTAATGGCAGGTACCAGCACCACTACCATTCCTTCAAGGAACGCCGTAACCGACGACGGAGTGGTCTTGAGCCCCATGAGTTCAAAGAGCATGGCGAAGAAAAAAGTCATGCCGATAAGAGCACAATGGAGCAGGGTCTTTGCGTCCGCCTTTGTGAGACTCTTTCTGAAAAGAAAGGCGATTATTATGAATGCAATGGTGAATCTTATGGCAATTGTAAGAAAAGGACCCATGGTCTGCATGGCTATGGTGGCGAATAAAAGAGAGCTCGCGCGAAGAGCGAGCGCCAGCCCCACCAGAAATTCCCCTTTTCTTTCATTCATTTCAATTTTCATGGGAATATTCTATATGCCGCAAGTAAGCAATTCAAGGAATATTCTCAGAAATAACACTTAAACTTTTGACAAACGGTGGTACAATAGGTAGGAATGTAAACACAGGAAAGCAAACGTACAGGGCGTGACACCTTGACACAGAACGGAATCGGAAAGGAATGAAATGACAAAGGTAGACATTTTCTCCGGGTTTCTCGGAGCAGGAAAGACGACATTAATCAAGAAACTAATAACAGAAGGTTACGACACTAAAAACATCGTGCTCATCGAAAATGAATTCGGCGAGATCGGTGTCGATACGGGATTCCTGAGGGACTCCGGCATAAAGATAAACGAGATGGTCGCAGGATGCATCTGCTGCACACTGGTCGGAGATTTCGGCAAAGCCCTCAATGAGGTAGTGGAGCAGTACAATCCCGACAGGATACTCATCGAGCCGTCCGGAGTCGGCAAACTCTCGGACGTAATTATTGCGGTGCAGGACCTGCACAATGACAATATCGAGCTCAATGCGTTCACCACGGTCGTGGATGCCAAGAGATACAAGATGTACATGGATAATTTCGGCGAATTTTTCGCCAACCAGGTGGAGCACGCCGGCACAATATTCCTCTCGCATCAGCAGGGCATGAGCGGAGACGAGCTCGATGCAATCGTAAAGGATATAAGAACACTTAATGCGGATGCGAATATCGTGACGACTGACTGGGATCAGCTGGACGGAGCCAAGATGCTGGCTGTTATGGAAGAGGAAAAGACCCTCAATGCCGAGCTCGACAAGCTGAGAGAAGAGGCGTATGAGGAGCTCGAGGCCCATGAGCACGAACATGAACATGAGCACGGCGAGCATTGCCACCACCATCACGACCACGATCATGATGATGAATGCGGCTGCGGACATCACCACCATCACCATCATCATCACGGACATGATGCCGATGAGGTCTTTGATGAAATCGGTGCTCAGACGAGCAACAAATATACAAAAGCCGAAATCGAAGAGATACTGGACAGCCTCGACGAGTGCGGAGAGGTCTTAAGAGCCAAAGGTATCGTCGAAAACGCCGACGGCGGCTGGCTTGAATTCGACTACGTGCCGGGCGAAGGAGAGGTCAGGGAGACCGAGGCCGAAGCCACGGGCATGGTCGCCGTGATTGGAACCAGACTTAATAAAGAAAAACTGCAAGAATTATTTAAACTGTCATGAGAGAAGTACCTGTATATTTTTTCACCGGATTTCTCGGATCCGGTAAGACAACATTCATAAAAGATACGCTGGAGAGCCCCGAATTCGGAAACGACGGCAGGACTCTCCTGCTTATTTGCGAGCGCGGAGAGACGGACTACGAGCCGGAGAAATTCGCCGGTCCGGGAGTCAGGGTTGAGCAGATCAAATCAGAGGCAGAACTCAATCAGCCAAAGCTCGGGAGCATAGCCGCAAAAGGCGGATTTGACAGAGTTGTCGTCGAGTACAACGGCATGTGGGAGAACCAGAAGTTCTTTGCTGCCATGCCAGAGGGCTGGCTGATTGCACAGGAGATGGCGCTTTTTGATGCCAAGACATTTATGATGTACAACAAGAATATGCGCCAGCTTTGCTTCAACAAGATGCAGACCGCGGATATGGTCGTGTTCAACCGCTGCGAGAAGGGCTTTGACAAGATGCCTTTCCACAAAGAGGTGAGGATAGCCAACAGACGCAACATGATAGTCTACGAGTACGGTCCGAACGACATCGAGCCGGATGACATCATAGATCCGCTACCGTACGACATGAGCAAGTCCAGGATAAAAATCGAGGATGAATGGTATGCGGAGTGGTACCGTGACATCAACGAAAACGAAGACGATTATGAGGGCAAGACGCTCGAGCTTAAGGGCAGGGTCGCGCTCTCCGAGGAGCTTCCGGACGGACAGTTTGCCTTCGGACGCCACGTCATGACCTGCTGCGAAGCGGATATTCAGTTTGCCGGGCTCCTGGCTTACTATTCGGGGGCGACAGTGCTCAAGGTCGGCGACTGGGTGGAGATCACCGCAAAAGTGCGTGTTGAGTATGCAGAGGCCTACAAAGAGAAGGGCCCTGTGCTGTATATAAAGAATCTTAATATCTGTAAACCTTGCGAGCCGGAAGTAGCTACCTTTTGATACAATCGGCTCACATCACAAGGTGAGTTTAATTGATGTGAGTTGAGAAAAGAGGTAGAAAAGTGAGATTTACAGAGACCAAGAAGACTAACAGGATTGCAAGAAGTGCAGTTGTATGCCTTCTTGCATTTTCAGTGCTTGTAACAAGCGCGATGGTAAGTGCACCGGCGGAAGCGGCTTCGTCAAAGAGTCCGTTCATAAACAAGACTTATACGCACAATTCGAGATTCAACGGCAATCTCATCGTGAACGGTGTTGACGTATCCACATGGCAGTCCGGCAATTCCGACTGGAACAAGGCCAAGGCAGCAGGCGTGGACTACGCTATCATGAGAGCTACATTCACATACTATGGCTCCAAGAAGCTGAGAATGGACAACGACAACAAGTTCAAGGATATGTACAGGAAGGCCAAGGCATCGAATATGATGATCGGAGTTTATGTATTCTCCCAGGCCAAGAACGCTACAGAGGCGATCAAGGAAGCCGACTTTGCGGTAAAGAGACTTAAGTCGCTCGGAATCGGACCTAAGGATCTGGCACTTCCGGTATACATGGATTATGAATTTGCCGGCGGCAGATTCGGAAGACTGTACGGACTCAGGAAGACAAACGCAACCAATGCCGCAGTCGCTTTCTGCAACAGAATCAAGGCCTACGGATATACTCCGGGAATCTATGCCAGCACATCATTCTACAGCAGCCTGATCGACACGAGCAGATTCTCGTCAGACGTGGACATCTGGTGTGCACAGTACTACTCAAAATGTCAGTCCGGAACGAGATACTCAAAGTGGCAGTACTCCAGCAGCGCCAAGATCAACGGCATCAAGCACTGGACCGGCGCATACATGAGCAATACGGATGTCAATTTCTGGTATATAGATAAGAAGGTTAATTCAAAGCCGCTGACGGTTATCAAGGGCAAAACCACGCTCTCGCTGTCAGATGCCAAGAACCCGAACTTCACGATTACAAACGGAAAGACCACTCTCAAGAAGGGCACCGATTACATCGTGGGCGGAATCAGAAACAACAGAAAAGGAAGCGCTTATGCATATATCAAAGGTATAGGCAAATACGGCGGATACGCCCTCGTTCCTATCACTGTTGCCAACAAGACAAGCGGAAACGCAAACACGAATCTAAACAAAAAGTGTGCCAACTACCTGACATATGCAAACAAGGGTAAGTCGTCATACATAGGTAATGTCAGCACAGATGCCAAGAAAGTCACACTCAAGAAGGGCAGCACATACACACTTACAGATTACATGAATGTAAGGAAGGGTCCGGGAACAAATTACGGAAAGGTCGCGCTTTACAAAAAAGGAACCAAGGTAAAGGCGTACGAGGTAAAGAACAACTGGATCAGAGTCGGAAGCGGCAGATGGATCTGTGCCCAGATGGGTAACGAAATCTACGTTAAGTAATCCGGCGTTGCCATTACGAAGACAAAGTTGTAAAATCAGATTGTAAATCACACTAAGACATAATTCAGGAAGGGAGGCAAAACCTCCCTTTTTGTTATACTGAAGAGAAAGATTCTTCGGCCTTCGGCCACAGAATGACATATAATAATTAAAGAAATGGGCGAAAATGACAGACGGTTATTAATAGAGGAGCGCGGCCGCGAGCTGATGCAAAAGGAGACTTTGGGCAAGGCATATGTATGCATAGACCTCAAGTCGTTCTATGCATCGGTCGAGTGCGTCGAGCGGGGGCTCGACCCGATGACGGCCGACCTTGTCGTTGCGGACCCGAGCCGCAGCGACAAGACCATATGCCTTGCCGTATCCCCGTCCCTCAAAGCAAAAGGGGTGAGCGGACGCGCGAGGGTATTTGAGATACCCAAACATTTCGAATATATAATGGCGCCTCCTCGCATGAGCCTGTACATGGAGTATGCAGCCCAGATTTACAAAGTTTATCTCGACTACATAGCGCCCGAAGACATGCACGTCTACTCAATAGACGAGGTGTTCATCGATGTGACGTCGTATCTGAAGCGCTACGATAAAACCCCGAAGGAAATGGCGGAGTTTCTGATGCGCGAAGTCTTTGAGAGGGTCGGAGTGAGAGCCACTGCCGGAGTCGGTCCGAACCTCTACCTGGCTAAAATAGCCATGGACATAATCGCCAAGCACGCGGCCGACTTCATCGGGGTGCTCGATTACGATTCCTTCAGGGAAAAGCTATGGGACCACAGGCCACTTAGCGATTTCTGGCGCATAGGACGCCAGACCCAGAACAAGCTCGAGCGGATAGGCATCAGGACCATGCGGGATATTGCCGGGATGGATGAGGACCTCGCCTACAAGATGTTCGGCATAGATGCGGAGCTCCTCCTGGATCACGCCTTCGGAATAGAGCCGACCACGATGGCGGACATAAAGGGATATAGGAATAAGAGCCGCTCGCTTTCGCACGGACAGGTCCTGATGAGAGATTATACAAATGAAGAGGGACTCCTTATTATCAAGGAGATGACAGAGCAGCTTTGCCATGAGATGAGCGAAATCGGAATGGTAAGCCCTAATGTGTCGATTTCCGTCGGCTACTCCAATAAGCTCGGGGTTCCGATGTCAAGCGGATCGGTGTCATTCAGCATACCCATTGACGCGACATCCATAATAATGCCGGCGGTTGCGGACCTGTACACAAAGATAACGGTAAAGGACTATCCCGTCAGGCGGATGTTCGTGAACTTCAATAATATAAGGCCGAAGGATGCGGATAAACAGATATCCCTCTTTGACCTGATGGAATCGGAGGATGATGAAGAGGGCATCACAAAGGGACAGGCCAGAAAAAGGGATATGGAAGACCCCGCACGTGCCATGCAGTCGAAGATAAAGAGGGATTCCGCACTCCAGGAGACGGTTAACAGTATACGGAAGAAATACGGCAAAGACGCCATGGTGCGCGCCATGGACCTCGAGGAGGCTGCGACCACGATAGAAAGAAACCACCAGGTGGGAGGACACAAGGAATAGATGAGCGATTTTGACTACAGCATCTACAAAAAGAATAAAGATCAGCCGCAGCGCTTCCTGAAAAGCGGAGCAGGAAAGAGGACTCCGATGCCGCGCGACCAGAGGGCCAAGCAGTTTGCTCCTTTTGATGCTCTGACAGGGCTCCATGCGAGGCTCGCCAGGGCAGTCGAAGAGCACCGTGCAGAGGCGGAGTCCGAAAGTCTCATCCACGTGGAAATAGAGGATTAAAAAAATATTGACAAGGCTATGGCAGAGGTGTACTATCATCTGCTAAAGTAAAGGTAATCAACGGAAAGGAGATATACCATGGTTTCAAAAGACGATATGAAGAAAAAAGCAGAAGGCTTTATGGCAGATGAAAACTTTGAGCTGAACGCAGATACTCTCCAGGATGTCGCAGGCGGCTACGATGGATATGTAGACACATATGATGAAGAAATGAGACACTGGGAGAGAGTACATATGGGCGCCGCTGCCGGTCAGTGGGATTCTTACAAGGATTATTAATAATCCATGAGCAGACGCATAGCTGTTATCGTACCCGCACATCGCGCGCACGCAACACTCGGACGCACACTCGAATCGGTGGCAGCTCAGACCATCGCAGATGAGCTTGATGTGATTATAATCGATGACGCATGCCCGGAAGGGGACTACCACGATGTGGCAAGCCCCTTTTTTTCGCGCCTTAATCTGCAGCTTTTAAGGCTGCCCGAAAATCTCGGGGCAGGCGGCGCAAGGCAGGCGGGGATAGACGCGTCGGATGATCCGTATTTCACATGCATAGACTCGGATGATGAGTTTGCATCTCCGGACATTCTTGAAAAGCTCCGGGACATCCTGGACGCGGATGCCGCCGTGCAGAGAGCGGGCGGAGAACTCATGTATTGCAGCAATCTGGGCCAAAGGCCGACGGATAACGGCGGAGGTATCTCGATGGACGGTAAACTCTACAGACGATCTTTTACTGAGAAATACGGCATCAGGTTCAACGGCTCGCGCTCAAACGAGGACTACGGATATAATCTCGCGACAGGTCTGCTCTGCGACAACGAAGATGAAAAGATATACAGTTTGCCTGAGATTGCCGTAAAAGTGCACAAAAATCCCATGAGCATCACCGCATCGAACGGAGATCAGTTCGCATGGGACCAGAGAATCTGCGGTTACGTGGATAACTCAATATGGGCATTTGACCTCGCCATGAAGTGGCGCCCGGGGTCCGGCGCGGTTAACGCGGAGATACTCAGGGTGCTGCTCATTATCTATGCCTACTGGTGCATTATAAAAGCGCGTGCACCTGAGTATGCAGACCAGGCATGGGAATACGCAAAGAAGTATTATCATCGCTGCTACCGCAAATATTACATCCCCGCGTATGAAAGCATGGAGCAAAAGCTCACGCCCGGGATTACAGGTGATATCTTTGAGTTATTTGAAAGACAGGGATTCTTTTCGGTTCCGGAATGGGACAGGCCTCCGATGGGCTTCGATGAATTCCTGAAGAGAATGAGAAGAGAGGAATATGATCCGGATCACATATACGACATATGGCAGGAGATGTCCTCATCACCTGAGATGAGGAGCCGCATGGCAGCGAATGAAGAAACCGGCGTATGCAAGAAGGGTTATGCCGCAAGAAAGACAGATTGAAATGAGCAAAATGAATTCGGAAAATTCAATCAGAATGTATCTGGACGCAGTTCGGAAGCAGGGCAGACTGTACGCTCCGCTTGAATCGATTCCGACTGAAGTGCGGGATATTTTAGTGGGCCGCGAGGATCCGCTTTTTTACAGGCACAAAGGAATTCTTCCAAGAGCCATGCTGGGCGCAGTCAGGTACAGCATAAAGACCCGAAAGCCTATGCCGGGAGGAAGCACCATCACTCAGCAGCTCGTAAAAAACCTTTACCTGAGCAGCGAGAGGTCAGTGCTGCGAAAGATCCGCGAGGCCGCCATAGCTCTCAGGATAGAAGGGCAGCAACTGCTCACCAAGGACGAAATACTCGAGCTCTATCTGAACTGCGTGAGGTACGGCCCGGATATATACGGCATAGCCGATGCGGCGGACTTCTATTTCGGAAAAACTCCGGACAAACTGACCCGCAACCAGGCGGTCATGCTCTCAACTGTTGCAATATCTCCGTTCTGGCGGCGGCCGATCGAAGCGCCGTTTGAATATATGGTGGCCAGAAATGAATCATTCTACGAACTTGTCGCCGTCCGTGCATTGACAGCGCTTGAGGCCAAAAGCCTGGCGCATATATATAATCCGAGGCGCGGAATCGATCCGGAGATACAGACTTTTCAGAAGATATATGGGATATCAGAGGAAGAGAAAACTCCGGACGGACTTGTGGAATATGCAAGGGCGCAGCTTGGAGCACCATACTGGCAGGACGCATACGGTCAGACGGCAACTCTCGGACTCTTAAACAATATGTCGTGGAAGCATCCGGGGGTCATTAAAAAGGAAGAGTACCTCGGTGATCTCGGCAGGAAGGTCTTCGATGATGCCGGGCTCATCAAAGGCTATCTTTGGTCGAGCAGCATTGACGCCCGCCCGAGATATGACCATGAGAGGAACTGGACAGCTGCAGAGATATATGCAAATTCAAAAACCAAAGGAAGAGTCGAAGGCTGCAACACTCTTAAGAATGGGACTCTCCTATACCGAGGTGAATCAGAAGATAAGATCGATCACATAGGCGTATATTCTGAAAAAGGCATGGTCTATCACGCAAAGGACCGCGAACATGGAGTGGTTGCTGAGCCATTCATAAAAGAGGACTGGACATATTGGAGCGACTTGCCCGAATACACGGCGGATCCGTTCCCGGAAGTTCAGGCCGTCACGGACAGCAGCCCGCTTGCAATTTATGCTGCGCTCGGACCGAATCACTCGGGCCCGAGGACCGGGGCAATCACAAAAATAACACCGCACTACATGGCAAATGATCTGTCCATAGAGGAGTGCGGGGCTGTATTCGCGGCTGAGTCAAATAAAGCGTCCACAAACTATGGAATAGACAGCGCCGGACGCATAGGCATATTTGTTGAGGAATGCAACTGCTCGTGGGCGAGCGCAAGCCCTGATAATGACAATGCTGCGATAACCATAGAGTGCGCCAATCTCCCAGACGGCTCTCTCACCGACGCCTGCTGGAGCGCTCTGGTTGATCTCTGTGCGGACATCTGCAAGCGGCATGGAATCAAGGATTGCAGCTACACAGGAGACAGTTCGGGAGTGCTGACAATGCATCGCTGGTTCATGCAGACCGAGTGTCCGGGACCGTGGCTGTCTGAACAATTCGATCGTCTTTCGCAAGAAGTGAACTCCAAACTTGAAAAGTGAACGTAATACCGCTATAATCAGCACATGTGGTGCCATTAGCGACACCTCTTAACAATATCTAGCGAAAAAAGGAGATAGAGAAAATGACAAAAGCAGAATTTGTAGAAAAGTTTGCAGAGAAGACAGGTTTCAGCAAAAAGGACGCTGCTGCTGCAGTAAACGCTTTCTTTGAAGTAACAAGTGATGCACTCAAAAAGGGTGACAAGGTAGTATTCCCGGGCACATTCAAGGCTGAGGTAGCTACAAGAGCAGCCAGAACAGGCCGCAACCCGCAGACAGGCGCAGAGATGAAGATTCCTGCAAAGAAGGTTGTAAAGGCTAAACTTTCAGACAAGCTTCTCGGTTAATTGCAATCTCAAAACTTAAAAACAGCACATTTACATGATGAAGGTTCTTGTAAATGTGCTGTTTTGCTTTGGTGGATGATCAGCCGTGAGCCGCATCCGCTTGCACTGCGCCGACTCTGATTGGCGTTTTTTTCTTGCTTCGACTAAAAATGGGAATGTATCGAGCTTAGATTATATGCAGCAATT
>ONJG01000055.1 GCA_900318105.1 uncultured Eubacteriales bacterium | reverse complement strand
TCAAGAAGTCCGGCGCTATTAAGTAAGGCAGGTGACTATGGGAAGTTTGGTAGAAGTAATCGCAAAAGCGCTGGTTACCAAGCCTGATGAGGTCAATGTGACAGAGGAGATGGACGGCGATACAATCGTGGTCAAACTCAGAGTTGCAGATGAAGATATCGGCAAGATCATAGGTAAATCAGGCAGAATTGCGAAGGCGATCAGAACGGTCGTAAGGGCGGCTGCCATTAAGCAGAACGTCAGAGTGACGGTTGAGATAGTTGAAGAATAGCAAGACCGAAAAACTTGTAATAGGAAGAGTCGGAAGCGCTGCGGGGATAAAGGGCGAATTCAGAGTCAATCTCTACGCAGCGGAGTCGGCCAACTTAAAGGAGGGCAAAAACCTCCTTTTTAGGCATTCTGCGGAAAAAGCTGCGGATGCTCCGGGCGAGTTCGAGGCTGTATGCAAGAACGTCAGATACCAGAAGGATAAGCCCGTCATCAGAGTCGATGGAATAGACGACAGAAATGCAGCAGAGGCTATACGCGGCATGGAGGTTTATATCGATGAGGCAGAACTCGATGAATTGCCGGAAGGTGAGCACTACGTCAGAAATCTCATAGGCTGCACGGTGCGGGACGTCGCAAGCGGTGATGATATTGGGGTGTTGACGGACGTCATACAGAATACGGCGCAGAACGTGCTCGAGGTCGAGACAGCCGAGGGCAGAAAGGTGCTTATTCCTGCGGTGGATGCGTTTATGAGAAATATCGATGAAGAGGGAAGGCTCATAGAGGTAGAGCTGATACCGGGATTTTTATGAAGATAAACATACTCACGATTTTCCCCGAGATGCTCGAGCCTCTCAGGCAGAGTATGCTCGGCAGGGCCATCGACAACGGAATACTTGAACTTGATGTGACGGACATCAGGGATTACACGGAGGACAAGCACAACCGGGTGGATGATACCCCATACGGCGGCGGAGCCGGAATGGTGATGCAGGTCCAGCCGATTCTTGATGCGTGCAAAGGCGCGGGATACGGCGGAGAGATTATCTACATGTCTCCGAGAGGAGAGCTTTTGGACGGAAGAATCGCCGAAGAGCTGTCGCAAAAGGATGAGATTACCATACTCTGCGGACACTACGAGGGCGTGGACCAAAGAGCGCTGGATATGCTCGGGGCACGCGAGATCTCAATCGGAGATTACGTGCTTACCGGAGGAGAACTGCCCGCCATGGTGCTGGTGGATACGGTTGCCCGCTTTGTGGAGGGCGTCCTGTCCAAAGAGGAATCGGTCATGAATGAGTCCATCTACTCCGGCCTGCTTGAATATCCGCAGTACTCAAGACCCGCGGAATATGAGGGCAGGGAAGTTCCGGAAGTGCTTCTTTCAGGCGACCACGGGGCGGTAGACCTCTGGCGCTGGGAACAGTCGCTGGCGCTGACAAAGGAGAGAAGACCGGACCTGTTTGAAAAGTATATGGCGGAAGAACATGACTTTTCAAAAAAGGAAAAGGCGATACTGGAAAAGTACAGATAAAGAAGAATCTTCTTAAGCACAAAATGTGGTATTTTTAAGGCTTTCGAGTAAATATATATTGTACTCGAAAGCCGTTTTGACTATAATACTATGCAGAGGGCTTATGAGTAAGAAGTGGATTGCAGCGATAGCGATATACCTCGGGCTCCTGACCGTTTGTATAGTTGTGTTGTATGCTGTCCCTTCGGTCAGAGGCATTCTCGAGAAAACATATATAGCCGAATATGGCGAGCTGGACGTCAAGGATGAGGTCTCTGCTTTTATAGTTAGAGACGAGAGCGTGTATGTTGCCAAGCAAAGCAGCGATGTCAACAGGCTCATCGAAGAGGGAAAACTCGTCAAGGCTGCATCGGCAGTAGTGGAACTCACCCCGAGAGAGGGAGATGAGAGCAGCGCGGACAGCGGATCTTATGAAGATATCGTAAAAGAAGTCGGTGCAGCTGCGAAGGAAACCGAAAAGGGATATACAGCCGAGTCGGGATATGTGAGCTACAGCGTGGACGGAGCGGAGGCAGCTCTTACCACGGAGATGATGGAGGAACTCACCAAAGAGGATTACGAATCCCTTACCGACAGAAGGAGCAAGGGCACTCCAAAGTCCAGATGCAAACGCGGAGAACCCGTCTTCAAGATTGTAAAGAACGGCGGATGGTTCCTGGTGTATTACACGGATAAGGAAAACGGAGCCAGATATAGCGAAGGCAGCTACATGTATATGAATGTGGCAGGAGAGGATATACGGGTTCAGGTATACAGGGTCGAGGAGATCGGAGAAGGAACCAGAGTTATCCTTGAATGCAAGTCGTTCTTCGAGGGATTCCTGGACACCAGAGTCCTGGAGACCACGGTAACCTTAAAGAGTGCCGAAGGCCTCATACTCCAGGAGGACAGCCTGGTTGAAACGGAAGATCAGATCGGAGTTTTCGTAAAGAACAAGATCGGGGAGCACGTGTTTAAACCCGTTCAGATAATAGCAAGTGACGACGGCAAATGTGTGGCGTATTCAGACATTTATCTCGACGCTGACGGAAACTTCGTGGAGACGATAGGCACCTATGATGAGATTATCGCAAATCCGAGTGATGAAGATCTCAAGTCCGTAGGCATAAAACCGGAAAAAGAAAATGAGGAGTCCAAGGACTCCGAAGACGATAAAGAGTCAAAAGATGATGACAATCAGTGACAGGTTTGAAGAGATAATAAAGCGCAGGGACGAAGCCGCGATCAGAAGCGGAAGAAAGCCTGAGGATGTTAAGCTCGTTGCAGTTACCAAGACTCATACTGCCGACGAAATCAATCAGGCCATAGATGCCGGCGCTACCGATATAGGTGAGAACAGGGTGCAGGAACTGCTCGAAAAATACGAGAGTGTAAAGCCCGTGAACTGGCACCTGATAGGACATCTTCAGACCAACAAGGTCAAAAATGTCATAGGGAAAGTAGTGATGATTCACTCCGTGGATTCATTAAAACTTGCGCGCGAGATAGATAAAAGATCCGAAGCTGCGGGAATTACCACGGACATATTGATAGAAATCAATTCCGCGATGGAGGAGACAAAGTCGGGGATAGACGCAAAAGATTTAAAGGAACTGACAGAACAGATTGTATCGGAGTGCGGACACGTCAGGATAAGAGGGTTGATGTGCATACCTCCGATTGCGGCAGAGCCGGAGGATTCAAGGCCGTATTTCAAAGAAGCGGCAGAGCTCTTTGAGGAGATGAAGAGCTGGGATTATCCTTCGGACAGATTTACACCGGACGAGCTTTCGATGGGGATGTCCGGGGACTTCGAGGTAGCAATCGAAGAAGGAGCAACTATAATCAGAGTAGGCAGTTCGATATTCGGACCGCGCAATTACAGATAGGGAGGCACAAAAAAATGAGTTTTATGGACAAAATGAAAGACCTGGTAGGCATCGGTGATGAGTATGATGATGAGATGGAAGTATCCCAGGAAGAAATCGATGCTTACAAGAGAGAGATAAGCAGGGAAGAGTCTGCAAGTGCTCCTGCCCCTGCACCGGCAGCAGCTCCGGCCCGCACATCGTTCAGCGACATTGAAAGGCCGATGCCAAAGACACCGATTGCCGCTATGGCAGACAGAGAGTCGGTGAATGCCTCCGGACAGTTCCGTATGGTGGTCATCGAACCGAAGAGCCTCGACGAATGCAAGAAGCTCGTGGACAACATGAGGAACTTCAAGCCGATCATCGTAAACCTTGAAAAAGTTGAGACGGATCTGGCTCGCAAGATGTTCGACTTCCTCAACGGCGCTACATATGCTCTTGAGGGTAATGCACAGAAAATTAACCAGAATATCTACATTTTTGCCCCAAAGAATGTTAACATAAAGGCGATGGTAGACAGGGCTACTGAAACAGGCAAGCCTGCAAGCACAAGCCCGTGGAAGTAAAGATAAAACGGAAAACGGTTACGGATATACAGGATAAAAAGACAGACAATAGCAGAAAGGTGAGGTGCTAAACTATGATAATGCCTATCGACATCGATAAGAAAGAATTCAGCCGTGATAAAAAAGGATATAATTCCAGAGAAGTAGATGAATTCCTGGATATCATCGTTGCGGACTATGAGAAGATCCTCAACGACAACAGACAGATGGCTCACAAAATTAAATCCCTTGAGGCTCAGCTTGCCGATGCTCAGAAGGATGACGGTGCCATGGTTGAGACACTTGAGACAGCAAAGAAGCTCATGGCAGATATCTCCGCAAGCGCAGAGAGAAGAGCTGAGCTCATGATGAGAGATGCTGAGCTCGAGGCTGAGAACATGCTCGCAGATGCTAAGATGAACATCAAGAAGATCACTGATGAACACAGCATGCTGAGCAACAAGGTAAGAAGACTCAGAAACAACTTCCGCAGGATGCTCGAAACCGAGCTCGCCAAACTCGATGAGGATGAGTTTGATATAATCAAGGAACTCGATGACGGCGAATTCAGCGTTGCTCCGGAAGAAATTGCAACTGAGGACAAGGCACCTACCAGAATGATTGATAAGAAAGAGCTCGAGACAGCTGCTGAAGATTTCAAATCCATCGAGGAAGAACTCGAGACTCCGGCTACAGATCTGAAGGAAGCCACGCTCTCGGATCTTTCCGAAAGCCTCAAGAAGATGGCAGAGGAGCCTGCGTCGATAAGCGATACGATAATCCTTAAGTAGGTCGCTTGTGCGACTTCGGCAGAAGGTCCTGTTCGGATTAAGCGACATTGCAAGAAAAAGATAAGAAAAGAGAAGAGCGAAGGCTCTTCTCTTGTTTTATCGGCAAATCCGATATTCTTTACTCTAAATGCAGTGTTCCAAGCTTAATCGTAATCGAAGTTGCCGACTTTTTCACTGGAGTTGGCATTAACAAAGTTGCAGATGGCCACGTATGTATCATGAGATATTACGTGCTCAATCTCGCAGGCATCCTCCTCGGCTTGTTTGCCGTCTACTCCGAGAAGTTCGAGGAATGCAGTGAGACTTTTATGCCTCTCATATATCCTCTGTGCTATTTTGAGCCCGGGCTCGGCAAAAGTAATCGGCCCGTTTGGATCCATATTGATGTATCCGCTTTCCTTGAGTCTTTTAACAGCATATGAAACGCTGGGCTTTGTAACACCAAGGTGCTTTGCTATATCTATGGATCTGATGTATCCGTGCTCTTCCTGCAGGATGAGCATGGCCTCAAGGTAATCCTCTGCGGATTTTTGAATCTTCATTTTACAACCTCCCCGGTACAGCAATTATATTAATAATGTACATCATTAATATAATTGCTGTCTTGGTTTACAATACCACAAATAAATGGGTATAACAAGCAAAGACGGAAAGTTAGAGAACACTTTTGCAAATAAAGATTGCAAGAAGAGAATAAAACTTTACTAAAATTGTTGACATAGGTGAATGAAGGGATTATAATACCATTATCAATAATGATTATCATTATTGATAAACTTTAGAAGCACGCTATTTCAAAGCATTTGGAAGATTAACACTAATGGCAAGGTACAGCAGACAAAGAGAAGCGATAAGGAAACAGTTATCGGGCAGAGGGGATCACCCCACTGCGGAGACTTTGTATGCCGAGCTCAAACCGAAATTCCCTGAACTGAGCCTGGCTACCGTTTATCGCAATCTCGGTCAGCTTGTTTCCTGGGGAGAAGTCGCGAGGATCGACGCCTACGGGGCGGCACGGTTCGACTGGAGAGTCGAACCGCATTCGCACTTCTTTTGCAGGGGGTGCGGATGCGTCATCGATCTGCCGGAGGCAGACGATAACGTGCCGCATAAACTCGAAGAAAGATTTGACGGCGTTATCGAATCGAGCGCTTCAAACTACTTCGGACTTTGCGCCAAATGCAAGGAAAAGCTAACCAACTAACCACTAAGGTAATGTAAAATAAGGAGGAAGTAATTATGGCTAAATGGGTATGCAGCGTATGCGGTTACACACATGAAGGAGACACACCACCGGAAAAATGCCCGCAGTGCGGAGTTCCTGCAGAGAAATTCGTTAAGCAGGGTGACGGAGAGATGAGCTGGGCAGCTGAGCACGTAGTAGGCGTAGCACAGGGCGTAAGCGAAGAGATCATCGAGGGCCTTAGAGCTAACTTCAACGGCGAGTGCAGCGAGGTTGGTATGTATCTGGCTATGTCCAGAGTTGCTCACAGAGAGGGATATCCGGAAATCGG
>ONJG01000056.1 GCA_900318105.1 uncultured Eubacteriales bacterium | reverse complement strand
GAGCTCTCGGTCGCGGCATTCCAGGCCTGCCATCTCATCGGAATGCCGGAGTGCAGCGTGCACCTCACCGAGGCCGTCATCTACAACTCACTGGCACCGAAATCAAACGCCATGGATGTGGCATATATGGAGGCTGCGCGCGATGCGAGAGAGCAGCTTGTCGAGCCCGTGCCGCTTCAGATAAGAAATGCACCTACGAAGCTCATGAAAGAGCTCGATTACGGAAAAGGCTACATCTATGCCCACGACACCGAAGACAAGATAGCGGACATGGAGTGCCTGCCCGAGAGTCTCCGTGGCACCGAGTACTACCACCCGGGAGATCAGGGGTTTGAGCCGAGGTTCAAGGAAAGATACGAAGCCATAAAGAAGTGGCGCGAGGAGCATAAAAAGAAATAGAACGGGATTATGAGAGTAGGAGAATTAACAACCGAGCTTAATAACTTCAGGGATATCCGCCGCTTTATAGTGGATACCATGAATAATAACGGAGCAACGAAGCGCGATGTGGTGGAGACGCTGCTTATCTTTGAAGCGCTTTATAATGACATGCTCGAGCGAGGTATAAGCAAGGATAAGAGCATACGAGTATGGGGTACCCGCAGCTTCGGCGATCTGACAGTGAGCCTTGGGTTTGAGGATGAGATGTTTGTCCCCCTGGAGCAGGGCGACCGCGATCATACAGAGGGGCGCGTTATGGAAGCCTACGGAGATAAGATAGAGCACAGCTATCACTCAGGTTTCAATACTCTCTCGATTAGAGTCACAAGACATGTAAGCAAGGTCATGGTATACAGCCTGATAGCGCTTGCGCTGGCCCTGATTGTATATCTTCAGATGCATTTCATGTTGAGCAGCGAGATGCAAAAGAACATTCTGAATCAGATTGTTTATCCTCTTGAAAGAGCGTACACCAACGCAGTCCTGATGGTCGGCGCCCCGGTGACGTTCTTCTCTCTTCTCAGAAATCTGACGGATGCTTATATTCTGGCCGAAAAAGACTCCGGGATGAGAAAGCTGCAGGTCGGAACACTGGTGACTTCCGTTATCTCTGCTCTGATGGCACTTGTGGCGGGTGTGATAATAGGCCTGGTCATAAGGGGAAACGGCGTGGCGTGGACGCTTTCACTCGCCGATGCCAATTCAACGCCGGCAGAGATGATCGAGTCGCTGTTCCCGTCAAGCATTTTCACACCGTTTGAGACGTTGTTTCCGGTGCCGCTCATCATGCTCGCACTTATCACTACCTATGCTTTCTGTCATGCAGGTAAGTATTTCGACGGAATAAGACGCGTGGTCGATGCATGCTACACGCTCTTCGGCAGGATGCTTTCCGTAATTCTATACACCATACCGTTTTTCTTCTTCCTGGCGATGCTCGATGTCATGCTCGACGGAGGAGTGATCTGGGTTGTGTTTATCATAGTGATGATGTTCGTCGCGTTTCTATCCCTCGCGATTGTTGTGGCTTTTTATGTGATAAGGCTTAAATTGAGCGGGGCGGAGGTCATGCCGATGATCAGGAAAATGGGTCCTCTTCTGAAGGAGAATCTGGTGATCAATTCGGCCATAGACGCCGTACCTTTCAATATCAGATACTGCACCATCAACTTCGGAATGGACAGAAAGAGACTGGAGCAAAAGCTACCTATGCTGGCGCAGCTCAACCTCGACGGCAACTGCTTTATGCTCATGCTCATCACCATGATGTTCATACTGCTCACGGGGCTTTCAGTGTCATGGTTTGACATATTGGTAATAGTCGTACTGGTGGTGTTCCTCTCAATGGGTGCTCCCAACCAGCCGGGCTCCATGCTGATAGGCATGCTGATAATAATCAACTATCTCAAGGCATTTGATATGATAGCAGTGGCCATATACTGCGAAGTGTTCTTCGGAAGCATAGTCAACCTGATTAACGTGGAAGGAGATATAGTCTCAATCGCAGTTGAAGAAGCGAATGAAAGGAAAACAAAAAAACAATGAAATACATAATATCGGCTTGCTAATCAGGAGAATGGTGCTACAATGACTCTCCTGAGAAAAGATAATTACTTGTCCTTTTTAGATATTGTATATACAGAAGGGAGAATAGTCATGGAAGATATTAAGAAAGAAGTCAATGCAACAGAAGTTGAAAACGTATCAGGCGGTTACGCAGAGGAAGAAGGCAGATCAAATGGCCTTGGTTACTGCCCGTTCACACCGGACCGCGTATGCACACATCCGGAAGTTGGAAGATTTGACCCGAATAACGAAAGATGTGCACGCACTTGTGACGAACGCTATTTCTGATTAACAGCTTGAATGAGGGTATACAAAATCCGCCCGGCAGTGCCGGGCGGTTTCTTTATATTGAATATTATCGGCCTACGCAATCTCGAGGGCAATCTCCATCATCTTGGTAAATGAATTCTGACGCTCCTCTGCAGTCGCATTCTCCTCCGGATAGATGAAGGAGTCAGATATTGTGCATATGCAAAGTCCGTTCTTTCCAAGCCTTGCTGCATTGCAGTAAAGTGCGGCGGACTCCATCTCGACTCCGAGAACGCCCATCTTGGCCCATTCCATGCCGGACTCGGCATCGTCATAGAATGTATCAGATGAGAAGATGTTTCCGACCTTGAACTTAACTCCGGATTTTCTTGTCTCCGCAACCGCCTTTTCCAGAAGCTCATACGACGCTATCGGACAGAATGTCCCGGGCAGATTATACTGCATGGCGTAGTTTCCGTTGGTGCAGGCGCCCTGCGCAATGATAATGTCTCTTACGTGCAGCTCAGGATCAAATGAGCCGCAGGAACCGATACGTATAATGTTCTTCACATCGTAAAACGAAAAGAGCTCATACGAATAAATCCCGATGGCGGGCTGTCCCATGCCGGATGCCATGACGGACACTTTCTTGCCCTTGTATGTTCCTGTGTATCCCTGTACTCCGCGCACGTTGTTAACGAGCACCGGATTCTCAAGGAATGTCTCTGCAATGAACTTGCTCCTCAGCGGATCGCCCGGCATCAGCACCGTCTCCGCAAAGTCTCCTGCCTTAGCGCTTATATGTGGTGTAGGTATAGCCATATCTCTCTCCTTTGTAAACCATTAACTCCGCTAAAATGATACCATATTCAGCTTAAGAATAATCCGACAATTTATTTTCACTTTCGCAAATGCCGTTGAACAAGCCCTTTGTATAGACGGTATACAGTTCTCTTGTGCTCACATTATAGCGGTCGGCAACGAGTTCCAGAATATCCATCGGAACACTGAGGCTGTTCTCATCTCCGTTAAGTCCGTAGAAACGGCCCAGACCGTAAACCTCAATTTTCACCTCTACAAGGTCTATATCCTTACTCCACGAAGAAAGCAGATGCTTTCTCCGGTAGTCGTACAGGACGTCGGACAGTTTCCTGAGAATACGTGCCAGAGCGTATGTCACAAGGTATACGATCGGCAGGGACACTGCGGCCGGGAGAAATGTGTTCAGCATGTATAAATCCTCCCAGCCGCCTTTTTCAGGGCCCAGTACAGCGACCATGACGACATATACAATCGAATAAATAAAGAAAGGAATCATACATACGAGGAGTTCCTTGTGAGAATAGTTGTAGTGCGACTCCACCATGAAGAATGAAATGATAATGGCGATGGGGCTGATTATATGAAGAAAGAAATTGGGGCCGCCTACTGCGAACTCCATATCATATGGCATGATGGCGACCAGCACAAAAACAAACACCAGCGATATGCATATAATTCCGGAGTAATGTAGCATCGAGAGCCATTTCGGCATAATAAAACGCTTATATCTGATGCCGTCTATGGCGAAAGGCACAATGAAGCTGCTGGCAACGGATACCAGGATGTTGGATATGGTTGTAAAGTATGAAAACAGTTCGGAAACCGGCCAGCCTTGCTTGACATAAATGGCAATATCCACGCTGAGAGCCGATACAGAGCAAACCAAGGTTATGACGCAGGCGATCAGCGAAACGATGCTGCGACTTTTCTGAATATTAACCATGTATTGCTTATTGACGCGATTGGAATTACTCATATTAAATCACCTGTTCTCACCCCGGAGCCCGATCAGCATGTAGAGCCCGTAGGTGATGTGCATGACTATTGTAACCACTATCGTGAGACTTATTACATACGGGAGTCCGCCGTTTGCTCCGCTCAGGTTCCAGATGGCCCTCAGTATGCTGTTGTTTCCCGGGTCTGAGACGAACATATAGTTCTGATTAAATATGGTATTGAGCCGGTAAACAGGAATCATTATGCCGCCTATGATCAGAACCGAAATCCATACTCCTTTGTAGACGGGATGAATCTCCCCGGCCCTGAATCTCGCCAGGCCGTATGCCATTATGCCTGCGTGCATGATGAGCTGGTGCATCGCATAGAAACTGATGGCAGGATACATTGTGGCAGAAGGCATGACCAGGGCTATAAATGCGGCAGGGAGAAACGCATATGCAAGAAGCTGCTTGGTTACTCCAAGCCTCGGCCACAGAGCGTCTATCATTATCGTGTATTCAGCAAAGCTGCATATTTCAAGCGGCAGATATATGCCGGCAGGCAGCCCGTTCAGGGAATCCACGCATTGTTTGAATATTTCAATACAGATAAGGAACAGGGCCATGCACTTTCGCATGTTGTCGCGACGCCTTTCGCTGCCTTTGTAATAGAAAAACACAAATGCTGCGATCAGGACGGCAAGAACCAAAAGCCATGTGAAATGAGCTTTTGTAAACAGGCCGAAACCATTTTCCGACATCTCGTTATGACCGATGTATTGCCAGAAATTACTTGAATCCATACATAGAGAATATCACAACATCCGTAGAAATACTATTCAGAAGTCGCATCGTGCTTCAATCCGGAAGTTTAAGAAACGAGTCAGATTGCGGCAACAATTTTAATGACATGGGGTCGCTTTCTGTGATATACTTTTCGGGCTGGCACATCAGTGTCCGCAATATTTTTCTACAAGGATAATTTACATGAAAGATATTGAAATAAGAGAACTATTCAGAAACACAGACGCATATGCCGGACAGGAGATTCTGGTCCGCGGATGGGTCAGGGGCAACAGAGGAAACAACCAGATAGGATTCCTCTCCGTAAACGACGGAAGCTTCTTTACTCCGCTGCAGGTCGTGTACGAGGCGGATGCTCTGGAAAACTTCCAGGAAGTGGCACATTACCGCCTGAGCGCAGGCGTAGCCGCAAAGGGCACGCTGGTGCTGACGCCTGATGCCAAGCAGCCATTTGAGCTCAAGGCATCCGAAGTCACGCTCGAGGCAGATTCCGATGAGGACTATCCTCTTCAGAAGAAACGTCACAGCATGGAGTTCCTCAGGGAGATTGCACACCTGAGGCCTCGCAGCAACACATTCTCCGCTGTATTCAGGGTCAGGAGCGTTGCGGCATACGCAATCCACAAATTCTTCCAGGACAAGAACTTCATATATGTACATTCGCCCGAAATCACATGTAGCGATGCAGAGGGTGCGGGTGAGATGTTCCAGGTGACGACGCTCGACCTCGATAATCTCCCGAGAGATGAACAGGGAAATATCGACTACAGCAAGGACTTCTTCGGAAAGAAAGCAAACCTCACCGTATCCGGTCAGCTGGAAGGTGAGATCATGGCGCTGGCCTTCAGGAACATTTACACCTTCGGTCCTACGTTCAGAGCTGAGAACTCCAACACCGCAAGACATGCATCCGAGTTCTGGATGATGGAGCCTGAGATGGCATTTTGCGACATCAACGGCAACATGGACCTCGCGGAAGAGATGATCAAATACATCATCAGCTACGTAATGGAGCATTGCCCGGAGGAGATGGAGTTCTTCAACAGCTTCATCGACAAGGGACTTCTGGAGAGGCTCAATCATATAGTCAATTCGGACTTCGCCAGAATCACATACACCGAGGCAGTGGATATACTCAAAAAATCGGATAAGAAATTCGAGTATCCGGTGGAATGGGGACTCGAGCTTCAGACAGAGCACGAGAGATATCTCACAGAGGAAGTATTCAAAAAGCCGATGTTCGTCATCAACTATCCAAAGGATTGCAAGGCCTTCTACATGAGGCTCAACGATGACGGAAAGACCGTGGCTGCTATGGATATGCTGGTTCCGGGAGTCGGAGAGATAATCGGCGGCAGCCAGAGGGAAGAGAGATACGATAAACTCGTACAGAGAATAAACGAACTCGGACTCGACGAGAGCACTTACGACTGGTATCTCGACCTCAGAAAGTACGGCGGAGTGGTGCACTCCGGATACGGACTCGGATTTGACCGCATACTCATGTACCTGACGGGCATGAATAATATAAGAGACGTCCAGATGTTCCCGAGAACACCTGGCAACGCAGAGTTCTAAGAGAATAATTCAGATTGATATAACTAAGCAACAGGGAGGAACACATGAAAGGATATTCAAGCGACAAGATCCGCAACATCGTCCTGCTTGGACACGGCGGCGTAGGAAAGACCACATTCCTCGAGGCCGCTCTTCTCAACACAAAAGTAGTCAGCAGGCTCGGTAAGGTCGAGGACGGCAATACCGTATCCGACTACGAAAAGATGGAAATCGAAAAAGGATACACCATCAACCAGACCCTCGTACCTGTGGAGTACAAGGGCACAAAGCTCAACTTTATCGATACTCCGGGATTCTTCGACTTCGCAGGAGAGCCGAGAGCTGCTCTTTCGACAGGCGCAACAGCCATCATCATGGTTGATGCTTCATCCGGAATCCAGGTAGGTACTGAGAAGGCATGGGAGCTCGTCAAGGAATTCAATTCCCCGACATTCTTCATGCTCAGCAAGACCGATAAGGACAATGTAAACGTAGAT